>JAZNYA010000141.1:0-3030 GCA_045594145.1 Candidatus Stercoripulliclostridium sp.
TAGAAAACGGTTTCTCCGTCGTCTACGTCGTATTCGTCTACCTTTTGAACTTCTTCGTTAAAATCGTAGAAACGATATCCGCCTATAGTCATATCTACGTTAATAACGTTCAAGAAAAGCACGCCGATTATGACAACGTAAAGTATTGCCATAAATACGAACCAAATGATAGGAGTAACTAATTTTTTTTGTTCAGCTAGATTACGCATACGCTTTCCTTTTGGCACCACGGGCGTGCCTACGACTATAGATATTACTATTATATACTATAATAAATAGATTTTCAAGAGTTTATTTTATTTTTTATATTGGTCTTCGAGCGTGTTTTTAATAGATGGGTAGGTCCAATTTGCACTCGAATTCGCTTTCTACACTTGTAGTAACGCCTGCCTGCCTTTCCCTTCTTTCTTTGAGCTCTTTTTCAACTTGCTCTTTTTGCTTTTTAGAGTACTTAATCATAAGTAGCGGTACTAGATAGAGCATTGAGCCTAGGGCTGGGCCAAGGATGTAAACTGGCCATACATACTTATAGAAAGTCGGGTCTTGCGGTAAACCTGCATCATACTTGGTAGCATCAAAGCAAAGTATGCTTAGCGTTAAACCGGTAAAGAAAGTATCTAGTCCGCTACCAGCCTTTGCGACAAGGTTTTGTAGTGCAAATACGCTGGCTTCGTTACGATTACCCGTCTTCCACTCCATGTAGTCTACAGAGTCGCCCCAAAGTGTCGTTGTTGCAATACCTGCCATGTTTTGCGGGATACCTACTATCGAAATTAGGATACCCATAATAACTATTTTCCAACCCTCAAAGCCTATCAAGAACGCAATCAATCTCATGCAAACGTTAAGGCTTGTTGACAATACCAATATGTTCTTCATGCCACCTATCTTGCGAGCAAACCACGTTGCAATGAAGATGGAAAGCGTACCGGGTATACCGACCAATAGTCCGTAAACAAATTGAATATTAAGTCCGTTTACTATCGTGCCAAACAAGTTGACGGATACCATGTATTTGAAGAAGTATATGTCCTGTATTCTAAACGTAACGTGACCAAGTAGTTCTGCTACGACAAGACACATTGCAATCTTATTGGTAAATATCAACTTGAAGGAATCCTTTAATCCGCCTTCCGGGGGTTTAACCGGCGTACGTTCCTTCGTCTTCGCAGCACGCATGGAAAGTAGCATACCCCCAAGACCGAACACAATACCCGCTACCAAAAAAATGGTTTTTTCCGAAATGCCTACTGCGGGAAGATTTGCTATTGCGATAGTTAAAAGACCGGGCAACCATCCGCCCATCATTCCGCCTATTCTACCAAACTGTGCAGCCTTACCACGTTCATCCGAACGAGTAGAAATCATAGCGGTCATACCCCATTGAGCGATATCTTGGAAAGAGTACAAAATATCCCAAAGGAAGTAAATGGCGACGATATATACGCCCATAAGGTTTTTAGGAAGCCCCCAATCAACAAACATAAGAGCGGACAAAATACCTACCGGAACCGCCATTATTTTTAACCACGGTCTTAGTTTTTCTCCGTTCTTGAAGGTGTGTCTATCTACAAAAACGCCTACGATTGGGTCGTTGAAAGCATCCCATACACGTGCGGCACCCAATATCGTACCGATGAGCAACGTATCAATAAACAAAACGTCGGTACAAAAATACATGAACCAATTGGCTATAATGTTATAGGCGTGGTTTTGGCCGAAAACACCAATAGCATAGTCCACAAGTTCCCTGTTTTGAACTTCTTTCTTTTCGTCGTAAGCAAAAAACTTCTTAAGTAATTTCACTTGCTCTCTCCTTCTTCCTTAAACTATTGTATAGTTTAACATAATATGTCACTTTTGTAAATACCGCTATTTTAAATCAAAAAAAGAGCACAAAGTGCTCTTTTATTAATCAAGTTCATCAAGTGTCTTTTTAAAACCGGGAATAAAGTGCTCCATAAAATAGTTAACTTCGGGATAACTACTTCCTTCCAATTCTTTTTTAATGCTTTTTTCTGCTTTTTGGAATTCTTTATTGCCAGACTTTAGCTCTTCCAAGCATTTTACGTATGCACTGATTTTATCTGCAGCCTTGGAAAGTTGATACTCTTTAGTGCTTTCATCGGGAGCTATTATCTCTTCATAATCAAGACGGAATTCTTCCGGGAGCATAGTAAGCAGTTTGTTGTTAGCAATAGACTCCAGTCCCTTATATGCGATTTTAATATCGTTATTGTAATATTTGATGGGTGTGGGCAAATCGCCTGTTATAACTTCGCTACATTCGTGGAATACAGCTAAAGTAACACATCTATCGGCATTGACGTTACCACCAAAATATTTATTGCTTATCATAGCAAGAGCGTGGGCGATTTGTGCTACTTGCTCGGAGTGCTCCATGATGTTCTCATTAACGATAGAACGCATAAGAGACCATCTCTTAATGTATTTCATCCTATTTAAATATGCATAAAAATTGTGTGCCATAATTACATTTTAACCAATACCTTGAGCAAAGTATCCATTGCTTCGTCGGCTATATCTGCCGTTTGATTTAGGTGACGATAAATTTCACGATATTTGAAAATCGTACGGAAATCTGCAGTATTAAACAAATTTGCAAGACCTTTAACGCAAATATCACCAACTTTGTTTTCCAGACTCTTGACGTAAATTGCTTCATCAGATGCAATCGCTTCATGCTTTTCTATGTTCGAAATAGCAGAAATCATGTGTTCCGACATTTCTAGTAAAGTTGCAGTAACGTCGCACATTTCTTGGTCGGGCTTAATGTTAAAAAGACGAATTTCATCAACGGAAGTTTTTGCATAATCCAAAACTTCGTCTAGTTTTGCCGAAAGTTTAAAAAGGTCTTCACGGTCGATTGGCGTAATGAAAGCTTTGTTAATTTCATCTATTAGAATTCTTCTTACCATATCGCCTTCGTCTTCCGCCTTAATTACGGCATCGGCAATAGATTCGTTACCCGTCAAACAATATTCGTTCAAAAGCCTCATGCCCTTTTCT
>JAZNYA010000142.1:0-7496 GCA_045594145.1 Candidatus Stercoripulliclostridium sp.
TAACCTTTTGTCAATATCAAGTACGAGATGAAATATTAAAAATTTTTATAAACTTTATTCAAAAAAGTGTTGCAAAATATAATTTCTTATGCTAATATAATTTGCGAACTGAATTTTGCGATCGTGGCGGAACAGGCAGACGCGTACGTTTGAGGGGCGTATGGGAGACCGTATGGGTTCAAGTCCCATCGATCGCACCAAACTCGAATAGAACGAACCTTGATGAAAAGTCAAAGTTCGTTTTATTTTTTAGCAGATTTTATTTGGATTAGTTAAACACATGGATGATAAAGAATTATTAAAATTGACTCCGGCTGAATTGGTAGACATGGGCATATGTCCAACGTGTTTTAATAGAAAACATAATGGGGCATTATATGGCGATATTGCAGACAAATTAATTTATGCGGATGACGATATTGAGTGCTTCTTTGTGGGCAATCCTAGAGCGGATGGACACATGTGCATATCGACGATTACGCATTATCATGATTTAAGCGAAGCCCCGGATTGCGTCAATGAAAAGATTGTTAGATTTACTAAACAATTTATGATAATAATTAAAGAAGTTTTTAAGTGCGAAAGAGTATATATGTGTACTATGTGTGATGGCCCTAATAATCATTATCATGTACAACTTATTCCCAGATATAGTTTTGAAAAACGTGGAAGTAAAAACTTTGTTAAAGAAAGACATGCTTATATATATGATGATGCTAAATTTAATAGGGTTAAAAAAATGATTAAAGAGTACGTCAATAAATAGCGGTATGCCAATAGGGATTGGATAAGACAAGTTAACAGCTTGTCTTTTTAATTGCTGTTTAGTAAGAAATTGTATTTTTTGCCTAAAAGCTTATGTTTATTTCAAATCCGTTTTAATTGGGTATGGACTTACATCTTTTGATATGATAAAATTAATAAGAAGTAACACAAAATTTGTATGCGTATAAAAACACATATTGATTATAAGACGTTTTAGCATGACGTCATTACCAAACGCATGAGAAAAACTATAAAGATTTTCATAGTATTGAATTTAATTTCGTTATTAGTCTGCACTTTGGTTGGGTGTAAAGGGGGTAGCGACATGTTTTTTGAGCCGAAAAAAGATTTACTTCGGGGGTATGCCGTTGTTCATGACCCATCAGTTTTTTATGACGAAGTTACCGAGAAATATTATGCGTTCGGTTCTCACTTTGCAGTGGCTTCATCCAGCGATTTGATAACCTGGAAACAAGAAGTATATGAAAATCATCCGGAAAAGCTGTTTGGAACTAAAGATTTCAGAAGCATTTTGGTTAAAGCAGATGAATTTAACGGAAGGGATGGAAATATTAACTCTACTTGGGCACCGGACGTCATAAAGTATGGCGATAGATATTATATGTATTTGGCGTTAACAAGTGCTTTCGGAAAGGGTAAATCAACAATTTTAAGAGTATCGAGCGACAACGTTTTGGGACCTTATGCTAATGAAGAAGTGCTTATTTATTCGCACGATTTGTGGTGGGAAGAACCTAACGCTATAGACCCTGAATTGTTTTATGACAAAAACGGCAAACTTTGGATGGTTTACGGCTCTTATTTTGCCGGAATCTATGTTAAAGAGCTTTATAATTCCGGAGAGAAATTTGGGCTTCCCATAGAAGAAGGATTTGGCAAAAAGATTTGTTGGGATGGCTATTCTAGTGGCGTTGAAGGACCTTTCATATTCTATTCCCAAGAAACCGACTATTTTTATCTCATGGTTAGTGAAGGTAATCTTGGTAGCAGTTATAATATGCGAATAGCAAGAAGTAAAAATCCTGATGGTCCATATTATGATGCTAGCGGTAACGACGTGGTAACAAGAGAAGGAAAAGGGAATAAACTCGCAGGCAACTTCATCTACAATGGAGAAAATTATTCGCACGTTGCACTTGGGCATAACTCCGTCATAAAAAAGGATGGAGAATATTTTTGCGTATACCATGAAAGAGTGGGAATAGGAACCCAAATTTTTGATAACTATACCATAAAAACAAGAAAACTTATTTTTAGCAATAACGGATGGCCACTTCTTGCCCCGAATGAATATCTTGGCGAAAAGGAAATGGATATTGCTAAAAGTGAAGTTTACGGAGAGTATGACCTAATCATACACAACGAAGAAACGATAGACGATGCAAAGAGAGCAGAAAACTATATTTTTAGTGAGACTGGAGCCATAATACTTAATGGCGAAAAGGTGGGGTCGTTTGTTTTAAAGAACGATAACTACATGACTCTTAGAATTAACGGTGTAAAATACGACGGCAAGTTGGTTTATAATTACGTAAAACATTTAGAAAAATCGACAATTTCAATTACGGCAGTATCGGAAAACGGACTCCAACCATTGAGTGCAAATAAAGTTGCATAGTCCAAAGATATATGAATATTTTTAAAGCTTAGGCAATAATCTTTACTTGACAAATAATCGCTAGGGGTATAGAATTTATTAGCAATGCGGTCGTGGCGGAATTGGCAGACGCGTAAGATTCAGGCTCTTATGAAGTAAAATTCATGCAAGTTCAAGTCTTGTCGACCGCACCAAAAAAGTCGTATCAATTGATACGACTTTTGTTTTATATAATATTGCGTTTATTCTTCGTCGGGGTTGGTTTCTTGAACTTCTTGAATTTCTTCGCTAACTTCTTCTTGAGTTTCTTCGGTTACTTCCGTTTTAGCAAGTTTTGCGAGTTCTTCTTTTTCTTTTTTGCCTAGGTCGTTGGTGTTCATTGACTTTCTAAAGACGACGAAGGTGCTGTACAAATATTCGGTTGACATATTTATTATCATAGTTAACGCAAGTACCAGATATTCGTTCCAGCCGGCCTTTACCGTCAAGGCGTCACCCCATAGAGTAGAAAGGGGAGTGAATACTGCGTAATATGCCAAAACGAGTAACATTGCTTTCGGAACGTTATTTGCTGATTTAAAGGTGAATTTTCTATTGAACGTAAAGTTCCATATAACGGATAGTACCAAGGCGGTTAAATACGATGGCCAATAGGGTAGTTTGCCAATTTCGTTCATCAAAGTAAACGTAACCGTTTGTATTATTCCTGCGGAAGCGGAAAAGAGCACGAACTTAATTACTCTTATTATTTCTTGTTTACGTTTTAACTTTTGTTGCTCTGGAGTTAAAACTTCAGCTTCCTGTTGTTTAACTTCATTTTCGTTTTGAGTCATGGTAAGTCTCCATAATAAATTTATTTGACATATTGATTATAATCCTAATTCTAAAAAAAGTAAATACCAAATCTTGTAAAGTTGCATATTGATTTTTTGTTCGACCTATTATATAATATAGATACAAGGCAGGCATTATGAAAAAAGTAACCAAAGCAATCATCCCGGCAGCAGGGTTCGGTACAAGGTTTTTACCTATAACCAAATCCGTCCCCAAGGAAATGTTGCCAATATTAAATAGACCTAGCATCGATTACGTTATCGAAGAGTGTCTTTTGAGCGGTATCACCGACGTTTGCATAGTAATTTCGCATGGTAAAGAAGCGATACTTAATTATCTTGACGTAAACGCCGAACTTGAGTCTGCACTCATTAAGGCAGGAAAAACCGAAGAATTAGCCCTAATTAATAAATATTCAAACGTTAATTTTACTTTTGTGCTTCAACCTGAAATGCGTGGTACTGCAAAGGCTGTTGAGCTTTGCAAAAACTTCGTAGGGAACGAACCTTTCGCCGTACTTTTCCCCGACGACGTAATTTATAATCCCGAAAAACCCGTTACTAAACAACTAATTGAAGCTTATGAAACTACCGGTGCCACGATAGTAGGTTGTCAACATATGCCACCCGAAGAAGCCGTAAATTACGGAGTAATGAAAATAAGAGAGCAAAAGGGCAAATACATTTTAATAAAGGGATTCCAAGAAAAGCCGTCGCTGGAAGAGATTGCTTCTAACGTAACTTCTTTAGGAAGATTTTTGTTAACTCCGGAAATATTCGACTGTATACTAAGGACTAAACCTGTAAAAAACGGGGAAGTATATTTACCATCGGCAATAGATATTCTCTCAAGAGAAAGTGTTGTATACGCATATCTTTTTGATGGAACACGTTACGACATGGGTAGTAAGTTTGGATTCCTTAAAGCAAACATAGAATATGCATTAAGGGACGCTGAATTGAGAGAACAACTTGTCAAGCTTATCAAAGGAAATTAAATTAAAAATATGAACCATAACAAACATACAAGCGACGTGAGCAAGGTCTTGAATAAGGCCAAAGAATTTGCTTTACGCCTTAATTCCATTTTAGCTACCGAGCATATTCTCGCAGGGCTAATAACCATTGAAGGCACTTACGCTCACGAAATTTTAAGTAGATTTAAAGTTGACAAAGAAGGTGTTTATCGCATGGTTAGTGCGAATCCTTCCAAGCGTCTTAACGAAGTTTTAATAAGAGACCAAGTAGAAAGAGTTATGCGATATGCGGAAACTACTGCAAATCGCTATGGATATGAACTATTTGATACTCACCATCTTCTTTTAGGACTAGTTTGTGATAAAAGCATGGCTTCCGCTAAAATTTTGGCGGAATACAAGATTACGCAAAACGACATCCAACCAATTATTGAAACCATGACGGCTAACGGCATAGGCAATAATGAGAAAATCGATGACGACCCGCTTGGAATTAAGCGTTTCATCGACGGCCTTTTTAGTGGGAATCCGGACGCACAAGTTGGTGTTAAAATAGTTTCTTCCAACGAAGATTTGGCATCGTTATTCAAGGGATTAAATCAAACCGAAAAACCAAGACCTAAGAAAAAAAATGATGGCAAAAAAGAAGAAGGCATTAGCGAAGAGTTAAAAGCTTTTGGTGTGGATATGACGGAAAATGCTCGCCAAGGCAAGTATGACCCCGTTATTGGACGTGAAAAGGAAATTGAACAAGTCCTACGAGTTCTTTCTAGACGCACCAAAAATAACCCACTTATTATCGGCGAGCCCGGTATTGGCAAGACTGCTATCGTAGAAGGCCTTGCCCAAGCCATTGTAGACGGCAAAGTTCCAAGTATTATAAAAGATAAGCGTATTTTTGCTCTGGACGTTGGCTCACTAGTTGCCGGCACCAAGTTCCGTGGTGAGTTCGAAGCACGCTTTAAGGCAATGCTAAAAGAATTAGAAGACGATAAAACCATACTTTTTATCGATGAAATGCACATGATTATGTCGGTGGGTGATAACGATGGGGGAGCAACGATTGCAAACCTTTTGAAACCGTTATTAGCTCGTGGCGATATTCCCACAATTGGTGCAACGACTATAGATGAATATCGTAAGCACATCGAAAAGGACGCAGCTTTGGAGCGTAGGTTCAAGCCTATATTGGTAGACCCACCATCCGTTGAAGATACTATTTTGATTCTTAAAGGCATTAGGGAAAAGTATCAAGCACACCATAAGGTTCAAATTACCGACGAAGCATTGGTTGCTGCTGCCAGTTTGACGGACCGCTACGTTGCCGATAGATATCTCCCCGACAAAGCTATTGATGCTATCGATGAAGCAGCATCTAAAATGCGTGTTAACGCAATGGTAACTCCGCCCGAAATCGTTGAGCTGGAAAATAAGCGTGCTATGCTAAATGAAAGCATTTTGCAGGCTACAAAAGCGGAAGATTTCGTTAAAGCCAATTCATTAAAGGGCGAACGTGAGTCCATTGATGAGCAAATTAAAGAACAAAAATTGCAATGGGGCAACGACATAATATCCGGACAACTTTCTATTGATGAAGAAAAAATTGCGGAAATCGTTTCAGAGTGGACTAATATTCCCATTTCTAATCTTACCGAAGAAGAAAGTACCAAGCTTCTTCAATTGGAAGGAGAAATCAAGAAGAGAGTAATCGGTCAAGATGAAGCCGTAAATGCCGTTGCAAGAGCAATAAAACGTGCTAGAGCCGGTCTAAAAGACCCCAAAAAGCCAATAGGCACCTTCATGTTCTTAGGACCTACTGGCGTGGGAAAGACAGAGCTTACTAAGGCTCTTGCCGAAAGTATGTTTGGCGATGAAAACATGTTGATTCGCATAGATATGAGCGAATACATGGAAAAAATTAACGTTTCTCGTTTGATTGGCTCCGCTCCCGGATACGTAGGCTACGACGAAGGCGGACAATTAACGGAAAAGGTAAGAAGAAAACCTTATTCAGTAGTACTATTTGATGAAATAGAAAAGGCTCATCCTGACGTATTCAATTTGTTGCTACAAATTTTGGACGAAGGTCGTTTGACTGATAGTCATGGTAGGGTGGTTTCCTTTAAGAATACGGTCATAATCATGACTTCTAACATTGGGGCAAGAGATATTGCAAAGATGAAGCGAGTCGGTTTTGGCCAAGCAATTGAAGTTTCGGGCGATTATGAAACAATGAAGGAAAAGCAACTTGCAGCATTAAAAGATGCTATGAATCCGGAATTCATCAATCGTATCGACGACATAATCATATTCCGCAAACTTGACCGAGAATCTCTTGAAAAGATAGCGTCTATAATGATAGGAAACGTAGTTAAAATACTATCAGAAAAGGGCATTAAGCTCAATTATACTCAAGCCGTTGTCGATTACCTATTAGAAAAAGGAACCGACTTAGAATACGGAGCAAGACCGCTAAAGAGAGCTGTCCAAAAAATATTTGAAGACAAGTTAAGCGAAGAAATCATAAGCGGTCACATTACTAACGAATCCGACGTAACCGTTGACGTTGTTGATGGCGAAATCGTATTTAATATAAACTAACCAAAGGAGGTACTTCTCATGCGTATCGAACTAATTTCAAAAGGCTACAATGAAGGCAATCGTCTTGTTTCTGTAATCGAAAAGAAACTATCTAAATTTGATAAGTTCTTCTCCGAAGAAGGAACGGCAAAAATCAAACTCTCCACCGTTGGTAAAGATAAGTTTGCAATGGAAATAACTATCGGTTTTGCCGGTGGTATCGTTAGGTCGGAAGTGACTAGCGACAATATGTACGACAATATCGACCTAATCGTTCCCAAGCTAGAAAGACAAATCGCAAAATATCGTGATAGAATGCTTTCTAAACAACCTAAAAAAGCTCTTCCCCTTAAACTTGAAGAAGAAATTGCTCCCGTCAAAGAAAAAGCCGGTAAAGTCGTTAAGGTTAAGAACTTCGATATTTCCATCGTTACCGTTGATGAAGCAATTGCAGAACTTGAACTGCTCGACCACGACTTTTACGTATTCGTAAACGCAGAAAACAACAAAGTTTCCGTGGTTTACAAGCGTCATGACGGAGATTATGGTCTATTGACACCCGAATACTAAGATTTAATGAAAGTAGGTATATCGACAGCGTCGTTCTTTCTCAAATCTGAGACTGAAGACACCATGAACATACTTAACGCCATGGGCGTTGAAGTATGTGAAATTTTCCTAACTACCTTCCGGGAATACCGGAAGGAGTTTATTGATATGCTA
>JAZNYA010000143.1:0-13557 GCA_045594145.1 Candidatus Stercoripulliclostridium sp.
GCGGGAAGTTATGCCGAAACCTACGCGAAAGAAAACGGAATTGCGTTTGAAGAAATAGAATAATAGGGTATCGGGAAAGGTATCTAATACGAACTATTTTAAGTAATAAGAATACGTACCGCATATTGCGGTACGTATTTACGTTTATTCATTAATAACCCAAAACGAATTCGGTGTCAGGGACGTATTCCCAAATCTTATAACTGAGAGTAGTAGGTAGTCCGTCCGTTTTTTCTTGCACTTCTTGTTCTCTAATTTTAATTAGTCTTTCGTCCATAATTCGCTCACGGTGGTTTAGTGTTTTTAATATTTTAACATATTAAAGGGACGTTTTCAAGAGTCAATTGATTAAGAGCGTAAAGATAGGGAAAAATTAAATTAGAAAATTTTGGAATATTTGCTAGACAGTTAAAATATCTTGTGGTATACTACATAGGCAGTTGAATATGGCGCCATAGCCAAGTGGTAAGGCAAGGGTCTGCAACACCCGTACCCCCAGTTCAAGTCTGGGTGGCGCCTCCAAAAAAAATCCCGCTCGTAAGTGCGGGATTTTTACTTTTTCACTCTTCACTCTTCACTTTTCACTAATTCCTTGTCGATTTTTGGCGGAAGTAATAAGTAATAGGGAAGAAGTGTGGTTTTTGTTTTCGGGGGATTTCTATTTCCCAAGGTGTTTTTGGAAGAAGAGTTTGTGGGAAGTGCAGTAGAAGGGGGTGGCGGAGTATCGCTTGCATCCGCCGTGACAGATGCGGAGATAGGGGCAAGCGGTACAATCTGAAGGTAGCGTGCGGTTGCGGAAGGACGTCGCTACGGGGGAACTTAGGAGTGCTTCTATGGAGTCGTCCTTGACGTTCCCAAGTACGTAATCGTCCGTGCAATAAAAGTCGCAGGGGAAAGCCGTGCCGTCGCCTTCAAGGACGAGCTGGGGCTCGCATCTGCCGTTCATACCGCATTGTTCGGCCTTGCCCGTTTGCAATAGCAAAATATAGTTATCGAACTCCCTAACGCTTATGCGGTTCGGCGTATTAAAATTTGCTCCGTATATGCTGAAGGTATCAATAAGGAAGGCACCGTATTCTTCGGGGGTGAGCATAAATTCTTCTTGCTCGCCGAGATAGGGGATGAATTGGACGAAGGAAAAACGGCGATTTATGAAGTCCTGCATGATGGCTTTACCGCTCTTTACGTTGCCCTTATGGATGACGGAAAGGACGTTAAAAGGCACGCCTTCATCACGTAAAACGGCAATTGCACGCAAGGTATCCGGGTAGATTTCTTTTCCTAAAGCCACTCTTGCCGAGTTGTCAGCCTTGGTTCCATCTAGGCTTATACCCACCAAAACGTTATGTTTTTTGAAGAGTTTTGCCCATTTTTCATCAATTAGCAAGCCGTTTGTTTGTAGGCTCAAAAAGATTTTAGCTTGGTTGACGTTTTCATTTTGGACAAAGGAAAAGAACTCGTTGAAGAAATCGTAGCCGGCGAGAGTGGGTTCACCGCCTTGGAAGACAATGGAAAGGTGGCCGGAGCCGACGTACTCCAAAGCCTTTTTGATGATTGAGTGAGCAAGCGATATACTGCAAGTGCCGTAGTCTTTGACCGAGCGGACGGCGACTTCATCACGATAGAAGCAGTACTTACAGCTTGCGTTACATTTTGCCGATGCCGGCTTAATCATTATGCTAAGATTTCTTTCCATGCGTTCATTATATCAAAAAGGCGGTGGCGTGTCTAGAGCTATCTTAAGTATGGTATTGAATTTTTTTCCAAAGATGATTGCTTAAAATTGTTGTTTATTTGTAGCGATAGTGATATAATCTCCAAAGGAAAATCGTATAACTAATTGTTATACGAAGGCGACGTAGTCGAACTCTTCCTAACTCTCGGCGATAAAACTAAGGATTTGGAGACGGAAGTAAACCCGGACGGCATCGAATATGCGGGAGTGGTGGAAAACGATTTATACGCCTAAGTCCCAACTATAAGCCGACCTTCCACGATGCAAGCAGTTTCATAAAGCCGGAAATATAAGCAAAAACCAAAAAGAAAATAACCGATTAAGGAGAAAAAAATATGAAAATTTTAGTTACAGGCGGAGCAGGTTACATAGCAAGCCACACCAACGTAGCACTTTTGAACGCCGGCTACGAAGTAGTTGCAGTAGACAACTTCTCTAACAGCAACATAGATGCAGTTAGAAACGTAGAAAAAATTACCGGCAAAACCATCACCTTCTATGAAGGCGACGTATGTGATAAGGAAGTGCTGGAAAAGATTTTCACCGAAAACGACATTTATGCAGTCATCCATTTTGCAGGACTAAAGGCAGTTGGCGAAAGCGTAGCAAAGCCCTTGCTTTATTACCGCAACAATATCGTAAGCACTTTGTCGCTCGTTGAAGTTATGTCCGCTCATAACGTAAAGAAATTGGTATTCAGTTCATCCGCAACCGTATACGGCACCCCGGAAAGACTACCCATAGATGAAGATTGTCACCTTTCCACCACCAACCCTTACGGTGCAACCAAACTCATGATAGAAAATATTCTCCGTGACGTATTCGTTGCAGACAAGGATTGGAATATTCTTCTACTCCGTTACTTCAACCCCGTTGGAGCACATGAGAGCGGACTAATAGGGGAAGACCCCAAGGGTATCCCCAATAACCTTATGCCTTACGTTGCAAAAGTTGCTCACGGCATCCTTCCTTATCTTAACGTATTCGGCAACGATTACGATACTCCGGATGGCACGGGCGTTCGTGATTATATTCACGTTATGGACCTTGCAGAAGGTCACCTTGCAGCTCTTGAAAACATCGAAAAGTACGGCGTTGATGCCATTAACCTTGGTACCGGCGTAGGATACAGCGTTCTCGATATGGTTAAGGCTTTCGAAAAGGCTTGCGGACATGAAGTTGCCTATAAGATTGCACCCCGTCGTCCCGGCGATATCGCAACTTGCTATGCTCGTCCCGATAAGGCGGCAAAGGAACTCGGCTGGACTGCAAAACGCAACCTGGAAGATATGTGCCGTGACCTTTGGAACTTCCAAAAGAACAGATAAGCTAAGATTATACCTTCTAAAAGGAAGCAATAGGAGTATATATGTATAACGAAAAAATGCGTTACCTGGGTAGCGTACGCTCTGTAATCAGAGAACTATTTGAGTTTGGCAAAAAGAGAGCCCAAGAAGTAGGGGCGGACAAAGTCTACGACTTTTCTCTCGGCAATCCTTCCGTACCGGCACCCAAGTGCGTTAACGATACTATTAAGGAACTTGTGGAAAACTACCCGAGCACTTTGCTCCACGGCTACACTTCCGCCCAAGGTGACTTGAGCGTAAGAAAGGCAATTGCCGACTATATTAACGAACGCTTTAACGTGGGCGTTAGTGCCGATAGCATCTATATGACGGTAGGGGCGGCGGCATCCCTTTGCATTACCTTGAGAGCATTAAACGAAGGAAGCGACGAGTTCGTAACCGTTGCACCTTTCTTCCCCGAATACACCGTGTTCACCGAAGCAACCGGAGCAAGCTTGAAGGTTGTTCCCATGAAGAAAGACGACTTCCAAGTAGACCTTGTAGCTTTTGAAAACGCCATTACGGAAAAGACCAAAGGCATAATATTAAACTCTCCCAACAACCCTTCCGGCGTAGTTTATACCAAAGAAACAATAATTGGCGTAACCACCATTTTGGGTAACAAACAAAAGGAATACGGACACCCAATATACCTAATTAGCGATGAACCTTATAGAGAACTCGTATATGGCGACGTGGAAGTTCCTTACCTTATGAACTACTACGATAACACCATCGTTTGCTATTCTTACAGTAAGTCGCTTTCACTCCCCGGCGAACGTATTGGTTATATTGCACTCTCACCCCGCCTGGAAGACGAGCGTGGAGTATATTCGGCGGTATGCGGAGCGGGCAGAGCCCTTGGTTACGTATGTGCACCGAGCCTAATGCAAAAGGTTGTGGAAAGATGCCTTAAGGCAACTCCCGATATTGCAGAATACAAGAAGAACAGGGATTTAATTTATAATTCCCTAACCGCAATGGGCTATACTTGCGTGCGTCCCGACGGAGCTTTCTACCTTTTTGTTAAGGCACTGGAAGACGATGCGGGCGCTTTCTGCGATAGGGCAAAGGAACTCGGACTTCTAATAGTTCCCGGCGACACCTTTGGAGCACCCGGCTTCTGCCGTATTTCCTACTGCGTTTCTTATGATATGATTAAGCGTAGCTTACCCGCTTTCCAAGAACTAATTGATAGCTATAAATAGTTAGAAAAACATGCTAAACATAATAATTTACGTTGCAATAACCTTATTCGCCACCACCCTGGGAGCCATATCCGGCATGGGTGGCGGTGTTATAATGAAGCCTTCGTTCGATTTAATCGGCGAATATAACGCAACGCAAATTGCCGTCGTGACGTCATGCTCGGTCTTCACGATGTCGCTTGTTTCCGTCGCCCTAAAACTCCTACAAAAAAGAAAGGAAGGGGAAGAAAAACCCGATTATATCATCATACTTTTCATGGCACTCGGCTCCATTGCGGGCGGATATCTCGGCAATTTCATCTTTGGGCTTATAACTGCGTCCGCTAGTGATGCGATAGTAAAGATTTGTCAAAATTCCGTACTCATAACGGTTATGATATTCATCATAATCTACATGAATTCGGCATCCAAGCCCAAGTCTTTGCACTCGAAGAGCAAGATTGTGGCGGTGATAGCAGGGCTAATGCTCGGTATAATATCCAGTTTCCTTGGCATTGGCGGTGGCCCGATGAACGTAGCCATAATAATATTCCTATTTGGTTACGGCATGAAGACGGCGTCCTTATGTTCGCTTGCCATCATCATATTCTCCCAAGCGACCAAAATAATCACCATGACGATAGAAGGTGGTTTTGGCATATTCAACGTAGAAGCCCTAATATTTGTCGTCATAGCCAGTGTTCTCGGAGCCTTCACAGGCAGATTCATCACCAAAAAAATCTCCGATAAAGGAGCAAAAATTTGTTTCCTATTTGCACAAATTATAATAGTTGGATTGTGCATATATAATATCATTAAATACGCACTATTTTAGCGACCTACTTCACAAACATAAAAATCCCCACTTAGTCATTTACGTCTAGTAAACTCCTGTCGTGGGGATTTTTGTTTGCTTGTATCTCATCTAAACTAGTGCGTATTTGTAAAAAAACACGCTATTTTGCATTTTGCATTATGCATTTTGCAAATGCGTAGCGATGCTACGCACTTGCGTTAACTACCTACTTCGTAGGCGATAACTACCACCTAATCGGTGGCGATAACTACTTGCTTACGCAAGCGTTAACTACTCACTGCGTGAGCGTTAAGGATTAAATAAATATATTTTTCCTTGTGAGCGAAGCGTAAGCGGAGTGAAGCCCATTTTGCATTTTGCATTTTGCATTTTGCATTAAAAAAGACAAGCCTTTGCTTGCTTTTTTTTGTAGGTCGCTAAAAGGCAACTTTAGGAGCTTCTTGTACCGCTTCTTCCGCCTTATAATATACTGCATCTTCAAATTTAAAAATCTTCGCTATAATGTTAGCGGGGAAGGATTTTTTCTTGCGGTTATAGAGAAGAACGGTGTCGTTATAGGATTGACGGCTGAAGGCAATCTTGTTTTCCAAGGACGATAGTTCGTTTTGGAGAGAAGTAAAGTTATAGTTTGCCTTTAATTCCGGATACTTTTCGCTTACTACCAAAAGACGTGCCAGTGCGGATGTAAGTTGATTGTTGGCTTCCACTGCTTCTGCGGTGGTTTTTGCACTACCTACGGATGCTCTGGCTTCGGTTACTTGGGTGAGAGTTTCTTTTTCGTGGGTTGCGTAGCCCTTTACGGTTTCTACCAAGTTGGGAACTAAGTCGTAACGGCGTTTTAGTTGGACGTCGATTTGGCTCCAAGCGTTATCGACGTTTTCACGCATATGGACGAGTTTATTATAGGTACAAATGGTATAAATACACATAATTTTATCTCCTTATATGATTATATTTAATTTAATTGATATTATTATATCACGCACGCACTAATATGTAAAGACGGCAAAATTCCGCCATATAAACAAAAAAAGCGACCTTGCGGTCGCCTTTAGGTTAGATTTTACCAAGAAGTCTTAGTATGCCGGGAATCAAGAACGCTAGTGAACATATTAGCGTGCTTATGAGTATGAGTGCTTTTCTAATTCTTATCTTTCTCTTCATATTACTCGTCCCCCGTTTGTTTTTTAATTAGGTCAGGTGCATTGAACTTGCTGTATGCAAAGAAGGCTATCAAGCCGAATACCAGCATAATTCCGCCGATTGCGACCATCGTGATGCCACCGGTTTGGTCTACTGCGAGCATTGCAAGTGCTACTATGATGCAAGTCCAGAAGGCGAAGTGGAAGGCAACTTTAGCAAGCGTGAGCCATCTTCTCTTGGGTAGAACGTCCTTAACTTGCATAATCGCTTCGTCCACTCTTTCGTCTTTCTTTGCGAGTCCGATATTTCTATCAACAAGCTTTTCGGGATATTTGCCGGTTTTCTTTAGTTCTCTTATGAGTTCCAGCTCCTTTTCATACTCGGTGGTATGGTTGCCTTCGCCAAACTCCTTGAGTGCGTTTAGTTTTTCTACGTAATTATCTAAAGATTGCTTTAGGAGTACGGTATCGGTTTCCATCTTATGACGAGCAAGCAAGGTTTCCAGGGCTTGGTCTTCTATCTTATAGACGACGTCACGGGGCACGTTAATGCTCTTTATGACGAAATCGGTAAGTTCTACGCCGTATGCCAAGAAGGCTTCCACAAACTTGAGCTTTATATACTCTTGTACTTGGGGAGTCGTGGAAGTGAGCGTATAGAATCCGGCGTTGTTTTCGTCTATATATTGGTGCAAATAGGTCTTATAACTACCGCAAATTAGGTCGGTGAAGGTGTTATATATCTTTTCCACACCAAGTTGAGCAACGTTGACGTTCATCTTTTCCAAGAATTTTAGGGTATCGACAACTTGGAAAGATACCTTAAAGTGCGACTTCAAGGACGTGGGAACTTCGAGTTCTCTATCGACGTAGAAGACTTCATCGCCATCGACGGTGGCATAGTTGAAGGACAAAAGAACTTTGTTTTCATAGCTCTTTTGAACAACGTAGCGGAAATTGTCGCCTACTTGACCTACAAAAGATTGATAGAAGCCGTCGCCATTACCATCAATGATGTTTGCAACACCCTTTAGGTAATTGGTCTTTTTCTTGTCCTTGAACATATCTTGAGAGCCGTCCAAAAGACGAGCATATAGATATTCGCTGGCAAGTTCTTCGGTGTAGAACTTCTTATCAAGATAGGTGAAGTAGCGATAGTTTTCCTTGATGGCAATCTTTAGGAACTCTTCCCTATTTTCATCATCGAGAGAGTTTAGTAGTCTCGGTCTTTCTTTGATGGCGTTAAGGAAAGCCGTCCTTTGCTTTCTGTCGTCTATGTTGAACTTGTTGGCGTTCATCTTTTCGTTAACCAAGTTCTTAGACAGCTTTTTGGTTCTTCTTAGGTTGGTAATCATGTTTCTCCTTATAAGACTTTCACCATGAAAATATACTTATTGCAATTATTTTAACATATGTTTTAACTAACTTCAATATGCAACTAACATAAACTAGCCCTTATTTCTATAAAAACTCCTTGAAAGACGGGATTACGTAATCCGCAAGAGCGTTAATTTCTTCCCTTTCATCATCGCTGTTCTTATCATATACGACGCAACACTCCACGCCCGCTCCCTTTGCCGACTGCACGCCTACAAGCGAATCTTCAAAGATTATCGCATCCTTTGGGGACAAACCAAAATGCTCTAAAGTCTTGATGAAAACTTCAGGATGGGGCTTAATTTCCTTGCAATCATCACGAGCAAAAACGACGTCGAAATAGTCGTCCAGCGGTGCTTTCGATATTATGTTTTGATTGCGAGTGCGGTAAATATTGATGTTTTTGCGTTGGGCAGAACTTGCAATGGCAAGAAGATATCCTTCCCCTTTTAGCTTTTTGATGAACTCGGGGGCATACGGCTTATAGGCAACTTCATTTATGATTAACTCTTCCGCAATTTGATAGCGGAGCTTATAAACTTCTTCACCGGAAAGCTTAGAACGATACTTTTCCTTCAAAAAATAGCAGTAATCTACGTAAGGATTGGGGCTGGAACCAAAAATCTTCAAGGCATCGGAGCGGATTTCATACATGTTATCACGGGTATCCAGTCCGTCGCCACGAATTTTAGCTACCACTCTGGCGTCGATTTCGTTCCATACGCCAAGCGAATCTATGAGAGTGCCGTCCAGGTCGAAAATTATTAGTTTTTTGTTTTTTAGTATATCTTTAACGTCCATACAAATAATATAGCACACTTTTCTGAAGTGTGCTACATATTTTTATATAATGCGGATTTTGGGACGTTTAGATTTCTTCGTATGCTCCAAGGAAAACGAACTTATCGCAGGTGTTTTCCAATTCTGCAAGAAGGTTTTGTACTTCCTTTTGGTCGATTTTTGCCATTACGTCAAAGTAGAAAGCGAACTCGAAGGAAGTGTTGCTCATGGGACGAGATTCAAGCTTGGTTAGGTTTAGACCAAGAGATGCGAACCTATTTAGCACCTTGCTCAAACTACCGGATTCGTGGGGAAGGTTTGCCATGATGGAAATCTTGGTGGCGTTTTCATATACCGTAAGCTTCTTTTTGATGGCAATAAACCTGGTATAATTGTTATCGTTGTTTTGGACGTTGGGCTCTACTACGCTTAGACCATATATGCCGGCACAGTCATGGGAGCAGATGCAAGCAACGTCGCTTCTTTCCGACGATGCAACCATCTCTGCAGACTTAGCGGTATTATCGCAAACGGTAATCTTTACGTCGCCTAGACCTTTAATGAAATCACTGCATTGGGCGACGGCTTGTTCATGGGTATAGATTTCCTTAATACCCGTAATTTCGGTTCCCGATTTAGCGAGTAAGTAATGCTGAATACGTAGTTTTATGCTCTTTACGATATAGAAGTTATGCTTACGCATTAGGTCGTAAACGGCGTTAACGGAGCCTGCATTGGAGTTCTCTACGGGGAGTACGCCAAACTCACAAAGTCCCTTTTCTACAGCTCTGAAAACAGAGTTCCAATCCTTAAAATACAATATATCTGCAATGGGGAACATCCTATCCGTTGCAATTTGTGAGTACGCTCCGGCTACGCCTTGGCAAGCTACGCAAGCGGAAGTGGGAAATGCTTTAGTGCCTTCGCTAAGTGCCTTTTTGATTTCCGCTACAGCCTTGGAATCGATTTCTACAAACTTGGTTTGGTATGCCTTGGAAGTATCAAAAAGACTTTCAAAAAGTTGTTTGCCATAGAGCTTAACTTCATCGGGCATGGTCTTGGTTACCCTGTTGATTATGCTTCTTTCACGGCCGGCATCGCCTATGCAGAGCTTGTTTTCTACTTTATATTCGCCTATTTGTTTAGCAATTTCCATACGCTTAACGTATAAAGTAGCAATTTGGTCGTCGATTGCATCAATGTTTTGTCTTAGTTCTTTAACGTCCATTTTCGTTCTCCTTAATATAAAAAAACCACACTTCGTGCGGTTGATTTTTCATAAATTAAATTATTTTACCGCACCCAAAACTAAACTCTATTTCTAAAGCCGAAAAAGAAAAAGAATTGGAAAGCATTGGTTCTAACGTTCTTCATACACAAAAGTATAAACCCCTAAAAAGCAAATGTCAATAGCTGAAAAACAAAAAAATTGGGCTATTTATATAAATTGATAATTTCCTTTTTCCAGCATGATAAAATCATTATACCGGTATATAATTGATACGTCAATATCGTGGAACTCCACGAGATAATAATTTTTATAATTCATATAATACTTTCGTGGAATACCAATAAGGAACTCCACGAAAGGTGTGCTATGAATATAAACGATGCTATAATTAAGAGAATTGAAGAAATCTGCAAGGAAAAGAACATTAACGTTTGTGAAGCAACGCTCGGCGGTGGCAAGTCGCCTTCGGCTATCTACGACCTAATTAAAGGCAGAACAAAATGTTCCAAGGTATCTACCATTAAAGCCTTTTGCCAAGGTGCAGGCATAACGCTATCCGAATTCTTTGATAGAGATTATTTTAACGATTTTGAAGATTAAATAGCCTTCACAACTATTTTAAGTAAAAAAAAACTTGGACATTGTCCAAGTTCTTTTATTATGGTTGGGTTTTATGCGTTTATGGTTGGGTTTTATGCGTTTGCCGTCTTTCTCTCTTCTTTTAGAGTTGCCAGGCGGGATTTTGCACTTTCTTCTAGTCCCTTTAGCGTTTCTTCCAAAGCTTCTCTTTGTGCCTTGATTTCCGCAAGTTTTGCTTCAATTAGTGCTTCTACGGCTTCTTCTTCCGCATCACTCAAGTCTTCTTCGATTAGTTCGAGTACGCCTTCTGCCTTCTCTTTGAGTTCATCAACTTTTGCACGGAATTCATCTGCGGTAAGTCCAAGTACGTTACCATCTATTGCACTGCTGACTTCCCCTACCAACGTTCTATAATCGTTTACGTATTCTTCAACTTTGCCACTTACCATGGGGTATGTCTTTAGCGTTTCAAGTGCGTTAACGTAGATTTCCATTTCGCTCATGAGAGCCTTTATTGTGGGAACGTAGGTGTTTAGCATTTCTTGTGCGGTTGCCTTCATGCCGGCTTCCATATCACCAAGAACGCTTGCGATTTGTGCTTTATATGCATCATATTCGGCACCTTTATCCATGTTCTTTAGTTCCTTATCGGCATAAGCTTCTATGCTATCAATGGTGACCTTGCCGTCTACGTCTTCGATGAGCGTTCTATCTTGAATTTGTAGTCCGCTCATGACGGTGGTTACTTGCTCGGGGGTGAGTTCATAATCGACGTATTCGTCCGCATATTCCATAGCATCTGCAATAGCATCAAAGCCACGAGCGGTTGCGGAGTACATTAGATATACGGGACCATAATAGCAAGTGGTGACGTGTGCCATTGCATTATCAAAATAATACTTGCTATATACGCCATCGATTGCAAGTCCTGCTACCTTATCATATATAGCCATGGCTTCACTCTTTGCCTTAAGATAACTTTCCGTTACGAAAGCTTCCATTTTGGAGTGGGATTCGGCAATCATTTCTATTAGCTCTTCATCATCAAGCTCAACTGCACCAATGAGCGAAATATCGCCGGATTCAGATGCGGAAAGAGCAAGTTGGAACTTGGAAACGGTTAGCGATTGTACCGCAGTGTTATCGGGATACTTTGCCTTTAGTTCTTCTAGGTCACGGAGCATGGAGAAAGCACCTTCGGGGTCGATTTCTACCGTTAAACCACTCTTTTTCGCACTAGCGGTAATCTTGCCGTTAACCTTATTTAGCAGTGCTTGGATTTTTTCGTCATCAGCAGAAGATACCGTGGTGCCAACAACCTTGTTTTCTTCCGTCAAATAACCGTATTCTATCGCCAAATCCACGATAGTATCAACGGCGGTTTCCACGTCCTTGCCTACTATCTTTGCCGTTTCTTCATATAGAAGAACTTTGCCGTCTTCGTTTTCGCCGTATACGGTAACTACAACGTCGTTTTCATCAACCGTCAAAGAAATTTCGGGGTTGATATCTATGCTAACGAAGGAGCAAGCGTCGTCGGCTTCGGGAAGAACGGGCGTGGGAGTGACGTCTCCGTTTCCTTGATTGTTGTTTTCGGTTTGGTTTTGGTCGCCGGAACCATCTTCATTAGACGGCGTGCATGCAAAAAGCGAAAACGCTACTGCCAGTACCATGACTGATACCATCAAAACAAGAATAAGTTTTTTCATAATTTTCTCCTTTTTCATTTTTTTGGAGCGACAAAAACTACTAAGTCGCTCACGGGTGGTTTGCCACCTTTTTCCCTTATCATATTTCCCTTGATGCAATTATAGCATATTTATAAACGCTTGTGTGGAAAGTTTTTATTTTTTCATCAAAAATTCATTTTTAAAAAAATTGCCTTGGTTGACTATATGAACAAAAAAATACCCATTTTTATTCTTTTTGTTGACTTTTGGTATTGAAATATATATGTTTTAGTAGTAAAATAAATAAAAACAATATTATAAGGAAAAACCACTATGTTAGAAATTATATCGAATAACATTGCTGCAACCGTTGCAACCATAGGGCTTTGCATATACTTTTTCGGCACAGCTCTCGTCTTCATAATCAGCCCCCTAAAGCACGCTGAAGCCTACTCCATGAAGCCCAAAGACGAAGCGGGAGTTACGGAAATTAGAGTATATTACGGCGGAATTTCTTTTGCACTCGGACTCTTCCTTGCGATTATCGCCTTCGTATTCGGCAAGCCCTTCTATTCCCTTGTTGGCGGACTAATCTTTTCCAACACCGTATTCTTCACCCGCTTTATTTTCACTTTCGTAGATAAGGGTTGGAAATGTGCTTATACCAAACTTGCAATTCCTGCCGAGTTTGCGTTTATAGTAGCACTTTGGATATGCTTTATAATTGCCGTCGTCGTAGAAAAGACGCCAGTGTAAAACGCATTATTTTGGCGACCTAGTTAGAAAAGTTAAAAAACGTACTCAGTCATTTACGCTAAGTAAACTCCTGTCGTACGTTTTTTTCTTTCCGTCCTATCTCATCCAAACTAATGCGTTTTAAGTGCGTGTTTTATTAAATGCAGAATTCAGAATTTTACACTACGCTCACAAGGAAGAACGGAGTTGACAATCCTTAAGTATAATACTATAATTTAATTATATATTTATTACGCAATGCGTAAAGGGGAAAGAAGGTTATGAAAAAAGCAAAACTTCTCTTATCTTTAATTATGATACTCGCAGTGGTATCTATGGTATTGTTTGCGTGTGACGACAAAGACGCCCACGATTGCAAAGACGAAAACTTCGACCACAAGTGTGACGTATGTGAAAAGGTATTAAGCATCTGCAAAGACGAAAACTCCGACCACAAATGCGACGTATGTAATGACGAATTACCTCTTTGTAAAGACGAAAACGATGACGAATTTTGTGATATTTGTAATAAGTATATAGGATGTTTGTCGTTTATAAAAAATCAAGATAATACTTATAGCGTATCTAGCTGTGATGGAAGTCGTAGGGACGTTATTATTCCTTCTACTTATAAGGGATTGCCCGTAACAAGTATTGGTGATGAGGCCTTCTCAGGTTGCAGGCCGCTCACTAGCGTAGTAATACCAAGTAGCGTAACAAGTATTGGTGATGATGCCTTCTCTTATTGCAGGTCGCTCACTAGCGTAGTAATACCAAGTAGCGTAACAAGTATTGGTAATTTTGCCTTTGCGGGTTGCTCGTCGCTCACAAGCGTGGTAATAGAAGATGGCGTAACAAGTATTGGTAATGATGCCTTCCGTAATTGCACGTCGCTCACTAGCGTAGTAATAGAAGATAGCGTAACAAGTATTGATGTTTCTGCCTTCTCGGGTTGCAC
>JAZNYA010000144.1:0-4142 GCA_045594145.1 Candidatus Stercoripulliclostridium sp.
CGCTCACGCAGTGAGTAGTTAACGCTTGCGTAAGCAAGTAGTTATCGCCACCGATTAGGTGGTAGTTATCGCTCCCGTTAGGGAGTAGTTAACGCAAAATGCACAAGTTTGCATTTTGCTTTAGCGACTTGTTCCCAAACAGTAACACCACCATTTCCATCATTACACTTCCTTGACTTTGATATCAATCCGTGATAATATATAGGCAGACGAGAACAAATGTTCTAAAATTTCGCCCCAAAAAATTTAATTCTACCAAGTGGAACTCTATCTCACGAGAGTTCAAAATTTTTAGTTAAGGAGAAATTTGACTGTATGTTATCAACTAAAACCACCGAGACGGTGCTTCTTGTCGCACCGGCTATCAAGCCGTTAAAGGAATTTGTAAAACGTAAACTTTTAAGCTATTCGGATATTCAATATCACACTCAGGGTATGGATGCCGATTATTTTTTCTCTCTTGTAATAAAAGAAAAGGATAAGTACGATGCCCTTGGCATACTGGAAAACGCCGTAAATACCGCTCTAAGTTTTTTGAGTAAGGATGAAAAACGCATCATCGAGTTAACCTATTTTAATAGGATGTCACGCAGAGTTGTTGCGAGCGTCATGGGAGTAGGGCTGGGGAAAGTGCAGTATAATCACAGAAAGGCCTTCAAGAATTTGCAAGAGAAACTTTATTTTTTAGGGATAACCGATAAATTTTTAATTAGGTACTTTAACGACGACGGAATTTTTATTGATAGGGCAAAAAATGCCGAAAAATATCTACGTAAGGATGTAAATGGAAACAAATAGGGAAGCGGTGCTCCAAGAACTTTATAAGCGAGCAACCGGATATGAGCAAGTGGAAGAGATAACCGAGTACGTCATTGATGAAGATGGCGGAAAGCGAGCCGTCAAGGAAAAACGCCAAGTAAAGCAAATTCCCCCCGACGTCAACGCCATCAAGCTCTACGTTGAGCAACTGGAAAAGGATAATAATCTTACGCATTTGACCGATGAAGAGTTGGAGAGAGAAAAGGTTAGGATTATCGCCACCCTTGCAAGCGGAGCGAAGCCCATTTAGCAAATGCGTAGCATCGCTCCGCACTTGCGTAGCGTTAACTACTCACTGCGTGAGCGTTAAGGGAAATTATAATAAAAATCATTGTGAGCGAGTTCATCGAGCGGGGTCGTTCCGCGTTCCGAGTTCCGCGTTCCGCATTTCGCAGACTGTTCCGCGTTCCGCACTCCGCATTTTCTTTAGCGACTCTTGTCGCTAAAGCGACCAAACAACAGTCCCACCGTTGCAATACCAACCACAACAAGCCCAACCACAACTATTATTTTAACTTCTTTTTTAAGTTCAGTTTTTTCTTGTTCGGTGGTAGGGGGAGTGGCGGTGGGAGTGTCCATAATTTGTGGCTCAAATGGAGCAATTATAACTTCCGTAACCCAGCACGCTCTAACGTAACCCGTCACGTTTTCGTGTTTTACAAAGTACCATTTTTCACCGCTTCCGCTTGGGTATTCGCCAAGGAAAGTGAAGGTCGCTTGCGTGGGGATAGTAATTAAAGTTTCCGCTTGCGTGTCGGCGTATTTCTTCATTTGTATACCACTAAAGTCGGAGTATTCGTCACTAACGCTAAGTTCAGTTTGGGTACCCGTTGCCGTAAATTCGTATCCTATTGCTCGCACTTCGTTCTTCTTTACCTTGCCCGCAACTCCGTTGAACGTAACGTAATAATATACGTCGTCCAGGTTGTTTATGCGTGCATAATAGCTTGGTGGAAGCAAAAAGATTTTCTCACCTTTTTCGTCATAGAGCCATACGTCGCCATCAATTACAACGTGCGGAGTGGAGTTTTCCGCTCTCGCTACTATCGGCACCAAGGACTCCAAAAGTATGAGTATAAGTACAAGGAGTTTCATACGCTCATTATAAGCCGACGCATCTTGCGTTTTTTGGAATAAATGGAGAAATTATGTTAATTACACACGATTCGTTTGATATAGCAGACCGCCTTAAAGAAATCGACCCCGATTATACGCTCCACTATAACCGCCGAACCAAAAAGTTTGAGCTTAAGGGTAGGCGTGGGGAAGTGCTCATCGTCTTTCCCTATGACTCCATAGACGCCCGCATGGTCACACATGCAAGGCGGACGAGAGTGGAAAGAATTAAGGAAATCATAAGGGAAATGGATGAGCATAACGAAAGGCTTGTTGAAGCTAGGGAGCGTGCGGAGAACGCATACTATGCCGACGCCTTCAAGGAAACCGTGGAGAAGTATTATGTTAAAAAGCGAAAGGGAACTAATTGAGCGGTATCTTGCCATAGAAAAGGAAGAGCGTAGGCGGTATGAAAACCGTGCCATAGAGCGATATAACGTCGGCGACGTCGTACATCAAAAGCAACTCGCTTTCCATAAGTGCAGTAAGCGAAACCGCTGGGTATTCGGCGGTAACCGCTCCGGCAAGACGGAGTGCGGAGCAGTGGAGTGCGTATGGATGCTTCGTGGCATACATCCGTATAGGGAGAACAAAAAGTCGGTAGTCGGCTGGTCGTGTACCATAAGCACGGAAGTGCAAAGGGAAGTTACGCAAAAGAAAATACTCCGCTATCTCAACCCCGATTGGATAGAAAAAATCGTCATGCTTTCGGGAAGCTCCGCCAGTGCCGCGCAAGGCATAATTGATACCATCTACGTTCGCTCCGCCTTGGGCGGAGTAAGTCAACTGACTTTCAAGAGCTACGAGCAGGGCAGGGAAAAGTTCCAAGGTGCGTCGCTGGATTTCGTTTGGTTCGATGAAGAACCGCCAAGAGATATCTACTATGAGTGCCTTATGCGTGTTATGGATAAGCGTGGCGAAATCTTCGGCACAATGACACCGCTAAAGGGCTTAACTTGGGTATACGACGACGTCTACCTAAACGAAAAAGGCGACGAAGAAATTTGGACGGAGAGCATGGAGTGGGCGGATAATCCATTTTTGCCAAAGAGCGAAATAGACCGCCTAACCAAAACTCTTGATAGCGATGAAGCGGAAAGCAGAAGGTACGGACGCTTTATGGCAAACAGCGGACTTGTGTATCCCGAATTCGATAGTTCGGTACACGTAATTGAGCCTTTCAAGTTACCGTGCGAGTGGCAAAGCGGTATAAGCATAGACCCCGGACTTTCCAATCCCTTGTCCTGCCACTTCTATTACCAAGACTATGACGGCAACGTATACGTTGCCTACGAGCATTATGAAAAGGGCAAGAGCGTGGAGTATCATGCGGAAAAAATAATAGCGATTGCAAGGGAAATCGGCTGGACTTTTCGTCCCGATGGCAAGCTCTCTGCCCTAATTGACAGTGCATCCAGCCAACGCACTTTGAGTAGCGAAAAGAGTGTTGCCGAGCTTTTTTATGAGCACGGCATAGCAGTAAACACCAAGGTAAACAAGAACGTGTTTGCCGGCATAAGCAAGGTTAGAGAACTTTTCAGCAAGCGACCGCCCGCCGTTTTCATCTTTAAAAACTGCGTAAATTTCATAAGGGAAATTAAGGGTTACAGCTGGGGGCGTGGCGATTCGCCCATAAAGAAAGACGACCACGCCATGGACGAATTCAGGTATTACGTCATGGCGAATATGCCGATACCGGAAATAGAAAAACAAAAAAACAAACTGCTTGCCCACAAGGAGCGACTTGTTAAGGAAAGGCAAAGGAGACTAAAAAATGGCTAGAGTAAAATGGATAAAACTTTTCACGGATTTGTTTGAAGACGAAAAAATCTTAATGTTAAACTCCCTTCCCGGTGGCGAAAGCAAGATAATAATTTGGCTAAAGCTCCTTTGTCTTGCCGGCAAAATCAACGATAATGGAGCGATAACCTTCGATGGCTCCAAGCCATATACGCCGGAAATGCTGTCTAAGATTTTCAAAAAGCCACTCTCTGCAGTAATCAATACCTTGGATGTTTTTGAAGAATACGGCATGATATCCAGGGAAAACGGAGTCATAAAAATATCGTCTTGGAGAAAGTTTCAAAACGTAGATGCACTCAACAGCATACGAAAAAATAAACGCAAAAATGGGGAAGGGAAAAGGAAGGAAGAGAGAAGAGATATAGAGATGAGAGAAGAAAGAATAAGAGAAGGAGAAGGAGAAG
>JAZNYA010000145.1:0-8726 GCA_045594145.1 Candidatus Stercoripulliclostridium sp.
GAAGTAAAATATCGCTCCACAAAGGATATGGGGGACCCGGTTGAAAGCGTAACAAAAACTAAAATATCGAAAATTATTAAGGCAACTGAAAGGTATATTTTAGAAAAACATTATGAAAATTTTGAAATAAGATTCGATATAATAGCAGATAGAGACGGAATTCAAGAGCACATAGAAGATGCTTTTTACGGATATTGGAGCTAAGCCAAAGACAAATTTACTTTTTTATTATATTTATTATATAAAGTGCGTCAAAACAGTTGCGTACTTTTTTTGTTTTTGTTAATATATTTAAGACTTTGTAACGGACCTATGCGAGAGAAAAAAATCCAAGCCTCGTACGTACGTTATTGTGTAAAACAGGAGGTAAGTCATGAACATTATCGACATTATCGAACAAGAAGGCATGAGAAAGGATTTGCCCGAACTCAGAGTTGGTGACAGTATTGTTGTCTACGTTAAGGTTGTTGAAGGAACCCGTGAAAGACTACAAGCTTATGAAGGCGTACTTATCGCTCGTAAGAACAGCAGTATTCGTGAAACCATTACCGTTCGTCACATCACTAAGAGTGGTGGCTTCGGCGTAGAAAGAACCTTCCCCCTACACTCCCCCAAAATCGATAGAATCGAAGTAAAGCAAAGGGGTTATGTAAGAAGAGCAAAACTCTACTACCTAAGAGAACGTACCGGTAAGTCTGCTAAGGTAAGACCTGCTAAGAACGTTGTAAAAAACGATAAATAATTTCGATAGTTTAACCGCACTCTTTTTAGGGTGCGGTTTATACACCTCAAACCTTTTCAGGAGTAAATAATGAAAAAAATTGTTATTTTAATGGCTGTTATAGCCATTGCTGCGACCTTGCTTCTAACCGGTTGCACTACTACTCCAGTTAATGCATTTGATGAGCAAGTTCTTACGTTTAATAACGCCAATAAGAATTTTAACTATTCTGGCGAAAATGAAGACGTAAAGACGGACTGGACGTTTGAAGCAGGCAATGGAGCAAGTACTTCTTCAGTATTCAGCACTAGTGCTAACGGCTTGAAGATTAATACCCAAAACGCAGGTTATGCCGTTGCTAGCCAAAAAGTATATTTGAAGAGATATGCATACTACAAAGTTACCTATACCTACGACATGGACTCCGTGGCAGAATTTAGTACGGAAGATGAATATACTCGTTGGGTAGGTATGTATCTAGGCTTTAAAGAAGATCCGAGCTTTAACACCGGTGATAAGAATTCGGAAATTCGTCACGTTACGAGTACCTATAAGACCGATACCTTCTATTTTAAGACCGATGGTACCAAAGAATATAACTTTGCAATATTCGTAGGTTCAGAAACTGAACCCGTTAGTGCGGTTGTATATCTAAAGGACGTTAAACTTACTCGTGTTACCGAAGCTGAAGCAAATGAAAACGCAGAAGCATATGGTTTCTATGAATTAAAGAGCCAAGTTTACGGACAAGCTACCACGCTTAATATCGCTTATGTTATCATTGGTGCTATTGCAACTTTGATTTTGGCTTACGTTGCATATGTTATTCGTTCTAGAAGCCTTGCTTTCGAAGGTGTTGAAAAAGTTAACAATTTCTTCGATACTTTGAAAAATTCTAAGTGGTTAGGATTGGTAATCTCTCTTGCAATTGCTGCAGTTATCCGTTTGGTAATCATGCTTACCGAAACCATCATTGCAGGCAGTGATTCCATATCTTCCAGCTTCTTTGGATATGATCTAGAAGAAAACGCAACCATCGCAGGTTGGCTTGCAAAGTATTCTGCTCCTTATCTATACGAGTACAATACTACTTTTACCACGCTAATGCCTGTGTCACTATATCTTTCAGCTATAGCAGGTCTAGTTTCAAGAGCATTCTTTGCAATGGGTGCAGAAGCTAACGTTGTTACTTTGACCGCTGTTGCAATGATTAAGATTATAGGTATCGTGGCTGACCTTGGAACCATAGCATTGATTTATAACATAGTTGCTAAAAAGCAAGGAAGAGTAGGAGCAACCATTATGGCATCTTTCTATTCCTTGATTCCTATGGTATTTGCAATGTCTTCTGCATGGGGTTCATACGAAAGCGTTACCGCATTCTTGCTAGTTCTTGCCGTTTGGTTCTTGCTCAATAAGAACAGCTATCTTGGCATGGCAATTTCTTATTTCTTTGCATGCATGACCACGGTATCTGCAATTTACGTTTGCCCCGCAGTACTTCTTTATACTGGTTACGTAATCTTTAGAGCAATTAAGGATAAGCAATACGTCAAACTTATAGCTCCTATTGCAACCATTGTAGGAAGTATCGTTGTATTCTATTTGATTTCACTGCCCTTTGTATTTAACGAAGTAGCAGGTGGAGATGCATTTGCTGCATTTACTAGATATATTGATACTCTAAAGGGACAATCTGTTTACACTGCAAACGCATTTAACTTCCAAGGTTTGCTAGGAAATAACTTTAAAGTAGTTGGTGTTCAATCTATATTTGTTACCATACTTTATATTGCCTTTGTAGTAGTTCTTTTAGCAGTTGCATACTACAGAAGCAGAAACAGAATAGACTTGACTCTTATTGCTGCAACTTGCGTAATAGCATTCTGGACGTTTGCTAATAATATGAGTTACTATTCTCTATACGTTTCACTTCCCTTGCTATTCATCGTAAGTGCAATCATCAAAGACACTCGTCTTTACGTAGCATTTGTTATTTATGCAATACTCGCCTACGTAAATGCTGCTTACGTATATTTGGTTGCAGGTTATACCGTTAATGGTGTAGTAGCCGTTTCAAATGAAGTAACTGCAGTCGTATACGTTATGGGTTCATTGAGCTTGGTTGCCGCCGTATATTACGTTGTAGTTGCATACGACATTCTAATTAATAAGAAGGCCGTAGAGCAAGCACCGATTAGCGTTCCGTACTTCGAATACGTTAAGTACACGTCGCAAAAGGTATTAGCAAAGTTAAAGGTTGGAGCATCAAAGACCAGTGCATTCTTCCAAGCAACCGGTGAAGCAATAAAAGAAGTCAACACCGAAAGGAAGCTGAAGAGAGCGGCTCGTAAAGAGAACGACGAAGACAGCGAAAACAATTAATAATGTAATTATTAAACAAGCAGAGCCCGTAAAAAGGCTCTCGCTTGCTAAGTGGAGAAATCAACGTGTTAGCTAGTGTAAAAAGTTTTGCTTTAGACGGCTTAAACGGATACCCCGTCGACATAGAAGTGGACACCCAAAAGGGGGTTGCTTCTTTCGATATAGTAGGTCTTCCGTCTAGTGCGATAAAAGAATCTAGAAACAGAGTTAGAGCTGCTATCAAAAATTCTTTTTTTGATTTTTCTCCACGAAGAACAACCGTTAATTTGGCTCCTGCTGACGTAAAAAAAGAAGGCTCGGCATTTGATTTACCAATTGCTATCGGTTTTCTTGCAAGCACGGAACAAATTAAGATAGAAAAAATAAAAGATTTCGTTTTATTGGGTGAATTATCACTTGATGGTGGAATAAGAAAAGTTAACGGGGTATTACCAATAATTATTTCTGCTTTGCAAAGTGGATATAATAAGTTCATTATACCCGAAGAAAACGCTCTTGAGTCGAGTTATATACAAGGAATCGAAGTATACCCTGTAAAAACTTTGGCTCAAGCTTGTGCGTTTATAGGTGGCTTTGCAAAAATTTCTCCGATGGAGTATCGTCAGTATTCAAGCCAAGCGAACGAAAACAAATATAACGTTGATTTAAAATACGTTAAAGGTCAAAAAATAGCCAAAAGAGCGTTGGAAATTGCCGTTGCAGGTGGACACAATATATTAATGAGTGGGCCTGCAGGAGCTGGGAAGACTTTGCTTGCTAAGTGCGTGCCAACCATTATGCCGGAAATGACTTTTAAAGAAGCCATTGAAACGACCAAAATACATAGCATTGCCGGAATCTTAGACGCCGAACAAGGAATAGTTAAAGTTCGTCCTTTTAGGAGTCCGCATCATACTGCAAGTTTAATGAGTTTGGTAGGCGGGGGCAATTCTAGTAGATGTGGTGAAGTTAGTCTTGCTCATAATGGCGTGTTATTCTTGGACGAAATGCCGGAATATAACAAAAAGACACTTGAAACGTTGCGTCAACCGATAGAAGATGGTGTAGTTACTGTTGCACGTGTCGCGCGTACCATAGAATATCCTGCGAGATTTATGTTGGTTGCTAGCATGAACCCTTGTCCTTGCGGTAATTACGGCTCTCGTGATCCTAACAAGCCTTGTACTTGCACTTTAATGGAAAGACGTAAGTATCAAAACAAGATATCGGGTCCGTTACTCGACAGAATAGATTTATACGTTCAAGTCGGTGGAGTGGAATACGATGAATTGCGAGCTCGTGGTGATGAAGAAAGTAGTGCTACGGTTAAAGCAAGAGTAGAAAAGGCTAGAGAAATACAAAGGAAGCGTTTTGAAGGCTCTGGAATAAACGTAAATGCAGAAATGAACAATCGTTTAATTAACGAATATTGCGAGCTTGACGCAGATTCCGAAAGACTTATGAAGTTAGCCTTTAAAAACCAAAGCCTTAGTGCGAGAAGTTTTACTAGAATTCTCAAGGTTGCAAGGACTATTGCCGACCTTGCCGGTAGAGAAAAGATTATGGTAAACGACGTTGCCGAAGCAATACAATATAAAACCAAGGACTTGAGCGATGAGAATTAACGATAGACATAAAGCGATAATATGGCTACAAGTTATAATAGGTGCGACTTCGGCAAAAATAAATGAGATAGATGCAATATGCGATCCAATCGACGTAATGCACAACCCTAAGCAATATGCCGAGAAACTAAGGAAAATACTGGGAAAAGCAGCATATAAGCGAATGATGTTTCCATTTGAACTAAAGCAAGTGGAAGACGTCATTAAATTGATGGAGCAAAAAGGATATGGTGCAGTCGCTAGGGGTGATGCAGAGTATCCTGATTGTTTAGAAGAAATAGACGTACCGCCGGCAATTTTATATTACAAAGGAGATATAGGCCTACTAAAGACTGTTTGCCTTGGTGTTGTCGGTACGAGAGAGCCTTCTAGATATGGCAGAGACTATACCGAGAAATTCGTGGAAGTGCTAGCAAAATGTTCACTAACGATTGTCAGTGGCATGGCTAGGGGCATAGATACTATTGCCCATCGTGTAACACTACAAAATGATGGCAAGACGATTGCGGTATTAGGTTCTGGAATAGACGTGATATATCCCGCAAATAACGTTCAGTTATATGAAGATATAGCTAGAGATGGACTAATTATTTCGGAATATCCAATTGGAACCCCGTCGCTTGCATATAACTTCCCCGAAAGAAACCGCATTATAAGTGGACTTTCTAAAGGGATATTAATTCCGGAAGCCGGGCTCAAGAGTGGCTCGTTGATTACGGCAGACTATGCGATTAAACAGAATAGGGAGTTGTTCATTATTCCTTCCGCATTAAATTCTCCAAGGGGACAAGGATGCAACAAACTTCTTAAAAGCTGTCAAGGAGCAATTGTACTCTCACCGGATGACGTGATTTCTGCTTTAGGAATTAAAAAGCAACCTGAAAAAAGAGCGAGTGCAATGCAACTCGATTTTTTAGAAGAAAAACTCATAGACGCATTAAGTTATAGCGAAATGCATTTTGATGATTTGGTTGACTTAACGGGTCTTGGAGTAAGCGATTTAAATGCACTTTTAGTTCGCATGGAAATCGTTGGATTAATTAGAAAACTAGATAACAATTATTACGGAGTATAGAATGAAATTAGTAATAGTCGAATCACCTTCAAAAGCGAAAACTATACAAAAGTATTTAGGGACCGGATATCGTGTAATGGCTTCCGGTGGACACGTATGTGATCTTCCCCAAAAAACTCTTGGCATAGATATTGAAAACCGTTTTAAACCGGAGTACGTGGTTGAAGATGCTCGTAAAAAAGAACTAATAAAGCGTTTAAAGAAAGAAGTTAAAGACTCTGAGTTCACCTATCTTGCAACCGACCCGGATAGAGAAGGGGAAGCAATAAGTTGGCACTTAGCAAATACTTTGGACCTTAATGGTTTAAAGAACCGTATAGAATTCAACGAAATAACGGCAAAGGCTGTTAAGCAAGCATTAGAAGCACCTAGAGAAATCAACCTAAATCTCGTTAATGCACAACAAGCAAGAAGAGTGCTTGATAGATTGGTAGGCTACAAAATCAGTCCTATTCTTTCCAGAAAGATTAAGAGCGGCCTCTCAGGTGGTAGAGTTCAATCATCCGCTTTGAAGATGATTGTTGATAGAGAAAGAGAAATAAATGCGTTCGTTCCGCAAGAATATTGGAACATGACAGCAAGTCTATTGAAAGACGGTACTCGTTCACCTATCATAAAAGGAAGTTTCCAAGATTATAACGGCAAAAAAGTTAAACTTGAAAGCGAAGAGCAAGTAAAGAAGCTAGAAGCAAGACTTAACCAAGCCGTATGGTCGGTAGATAAGGTTAAAAGGGGTGTATCTCAATCTCGTCCTGCAGCTCCGTTTACCACTTCAACCTTACAACAAGATGGTTCGCAAAAACTTGGCTTAAGTTCACCGCAAATCATGCAACTTGCTCAACAATTATATGAAGGCGTAGATATTCCCGGTGAAGGTCATACGGCACTTGTAACGTATATTAGAACGGACTCCGTTAGAATTTCTAGCGAAATGCAAGCGATTACTCGTAAGCATATTCTTAATAAGTATGGCACGGATTTCGTACCGCAAAAGCCTAATATTTATACTACTAAAGGTCAAAACGTTCAAGACGCTCACGAAGCAATTAGACCTATTAGTTTGGATAGAACGCCGGAAAGTTTGGAAGACAAACTACCCAAAAACTTATATAAGCTATATAGACTAATTTATTTTAGATATCTAGCAAGTCAAATGACTCCCGCAGTATATAACACTTTGAACGTAAGAGTACAAGCAACCGTCACTCCCAGTGAAAACTATGGCTTTAAGGTTAGTGGAAAGGCATTAACCTTCAAAGGATATACTGCAGTTTATGAAATTGAAAAGAACGATGAAGAAGAAAACGAATTGGCCGGCAACCTACCCAATCTTAACGAAGGGGATGCTTTAAAGCTAAAAAGCCTAAAGAACGAGCAAAAATTCACCAAGCCTGCTCCACGTTATTCAGAAGCAACGTTGATTAAAGCTATGGAAGAAAACGGCATAGGACGTCCTTCCACTTACGCTACCGTAATTTCTGTGCTGACAAAGAGAGAATACGTTATGAAAGAACAAAAACTCTTTAAGCCAACGGCTCTAGGTGAAGCTGTAACGGAATTTATGGAAAATTGCTTTAAGAATATAGTAGATATCCACTTTACAGCAGATATGGAAAGTCGTTTGGACTTGATTGAACATGGTTCAGAGTGGCAAAAGATAATAGAAGAATTTTATCCTTCTTTTGCAGACGACTTGCAAAAAGCTATATATAATGGTCGCAAAAAAGTAGCACTTCCAGAAGAAGTTAGCGACGTAATTTGTGATAAATGCGGTGCACAAATGATTATTAAGGAAGGCAGATATGGTAAATTCTTAGCTTGTCCTAACTATCCTGAGTGCAAAAACATTAAAAACTTTGTCGAACCCGTTGGCAAGTGCCCGATTTGTGGCGGAGACGTAAGTAAAAAGCACGGTAAAAAATCAGGTTCGGTGTTCTATGGATGTTCCAATTATCCTAAGTGCAGTTTTATGGCTTGGGATTTGCCTGCACCGATACTTTGTCCGGAGTGTTCCAGCACGATGAAGGTCACTCAAGAAGGCGAAGTTAAAAAATATGTTTGTACCAATCGTAAGTGCAATCACACCGTTGTACCTAAGGAGTAAAAATGGTTAAGATTATCGGGGGCGGACTCGCTGGCTGTGAAGCAGCGTACCAATTGCTAAGAAAAGGATATAGTGTAGAACTTTATGAGATGCGTCCCATAAAGAATACTCCTGCACATAAAACCGAAGGATTAGCAGAGTTGGTTTGCTCAAATAGTCTTAAAAGTGAAGACGGAGCTACGTCACAAGGGCTACTAAAAAACGAAATGAAGCTCTTTGGCTCGTTAATACTGGAATGTGCAGAAGTAGCTCGTGTGCCAGCAGGCGGTGCCCTTGCAGTTGATAGAAATGTATTTTCTAAAGAAATAGAAAGAAGGCTTAACGAGTTCGAAGGCTTTAAGCTAATTAGAGAAGAAGTTAAAGAAATCGACGATGAAATTATAGTCGCAACCGGTCCGCTTACTTCCGATGCTCTTTGTGAAAATATACTTAAACTCACCGGTGCAGATAAGCTTTATTTCTATGATGCCGTTGCTCCTATAGTAACGCTAGAATCTGTAGATAAAGAAAAATCATTTTGGTCTGCACGATATGGTAAAGGTAGCGACGATTATTTGAATTGTCCTATGAGCAAGGAAGAATACGATGCGTTCTATAATGCACTCGTTAATGCTCAGACCGTGGTCCTAAAAGACTTCGAAAAAAGGGAAATCTTTGAAGGATGTATGCCGGTTGAAGTTATGGCTAAAAGGGGTGTAGATGCGTTAAGGTTTGGGCCACTTCGTCCTGTAGGTATTTGGGGAGAAAATGGCGAACGTTATTACGCAGTAGTACAGCTTCGAAAGGAAGATAACTATGATTCTCTCGTAAACCTAGTAGGTTTTCAAACGAATTTAA
>JAZNYA010000146.1:0-6683 GCA_045594145.1 Candidatus Stercoripulliclostridium sp.
TGGATTAAGGATTTACTCCAAGAGAGCGGTGCAAAAGGCGTCGCTCTTGGCATGAGTGGCGGAAAAGATTCCGTGCTTGTAGGTATCCTTTGCCGTATGGCAACACCAAATGTAACCGGTATAATAATGCCTTGTCAATCCAAACGTAACTATGGTGAAGACCGTGAACACGGACTACTCGTTTGCGAGCAGTACGACATCAAGGTACTGGAAGCAGACCTTACCCCCGCAAAAGAAGCCTTGGAAAAGATTCTTGAGCCACTTGATGAATCTCAAACACCTATGGCATATGCAAACGTAAATCCCAGACTTAGGATGATTACGCTCTATAATTATGCTCAACGCAAAGGCTATCTGGTAGCAGGAACGGGCAATCGTTCGGAGCTTACTATGGGCTATTTTACTAAATGGGGTGACGGGGCTTGCGATTTTAATCCCATAGGCGACCTAACGGCAACGGAAGTTCTAGAACTTCTTTATTATCTCGACTGCCCTAAGTGCATAGTGGAAAAAGCACCTTCCGCCGGTCTTTTTGAAGGACAAACGGATGAAAAAGATATGGGCATAACCTACAAAGAACTTGATACCTATCTTCTAACCGGTGATGCTACCAAAGAAGTTAGGGAAAAGGTAGATGGTGCGGAAAAACGTGCCGAACATAAACGCTCTTTAGGGAGAATATATCCCAGATAAAACTCAAAAAATTCATTTTCGTGAGGAAAAACATGAAACTCAAAAACATTGTTGAACTTTTGAATGCCAAAGTTTATTGCGGAGAAGACCAATTTGATATGGAACTCATCTCTGCATGTGCATCCGATATGATGAGCGACGTACTCGCTTTTGTAAAGGACCAAGCACTACTCATTTCGGGCCTTTGCAATCCGCAAGTTGTCCGTACCGCCGACATGATGGACATTAAGTGCATCGTGCTTGTTCGTGGCAAAGTGCCGACGGAAGACATGATAGCAATTGCTAAGCAAAAGGGAATTGCTATTATATCTAGCGATTATCGTATGTACTCAGCCTGCGGAGTACTCTATAAAAACGGACTAATTGCAGGAGACCAAGAGACCGTATGAGCGATGCTCTACACTTAGAATTCGACGTGGCTGGCAACAATTTCGTATCCGCCGGTGGAGCGTCCGACGAAGTCAAGAAGACTTTAAAAATGTTAGGCGTAAGCACGGCATCTATACGAAAAGTTGCTATTGCAATGTACGAAGGCGAAATCAATATGGTCATACACGCAGGCGGCGGTAGAGCCATAGTTGATATATATCGAGATAAAATTGTCATTGTGCTAAGTGACAATGGTCCCGGTATCCCCGATATCAATCTTGCTTTGACGGAAGGTTATTCCACGGCTACCGATTCTATCCGTGATTTAGGATTTGGTGCAGGCATGGGACTTCCCAATATGAAGAAGTACACCGACGAGTTTAAAATCGAAAGTGTAGTAGGAGAAGGAACGACCGTTACTATGGTGGTAAATTTCTCCTAAAGGAGACGTTATGGATAAAAGTATCCACACGGTTACTTTGGACCGTGATAAATGTAAAGGTTGCATATCTTGTATGAAGAGATGCCCCACCGAAGCCATAAGAGTACGTGGCGGTAAGGCTAGGGTTATATATGATAGGTGTATTGGATGTGGCGAGTGCGTTAGAATATGTCCGCATCAAGCCAAGCTACCTGCATACGACGACTTCGAAAAGATATTCAATTATAAATATAAGATAGCAGTGCCGGCACCTTCGTTGTTCGGACAATTTAACAATCTTAAATCTGTTGATTTAATTTTGACCGGATTGTTGGAGATTGGATTTGACGACGTATACGAAGTATCTGTAGGTGCGGAGCTCATAAGCGAGAAGACTCGTGAACTTTTGGCGAGCGGAAAACTCAAAAAGCCTATTATATCGAGTGCTTGTCCTGCCGTAGTAGAACTAATCTATATGCGTTATAAAGGTCTTGCCGACCACGTTATTGACCTTGTAGCACCGGCGGAAGTTGCACTAAAACTTGCGAGAGAAAAAGCAATCCAAAAGGGAATTCCGGCAGAAGATATAGGCGTGTTCTTTATTTCGCCGTGTCCTGCTAAAAACCATGCTTTAAAGACGCAGTTTACGAGCGAAAACGCAGTTGCCGACGGAGTACTTTCCATTAGTGAAATATACTTTAGACTACTTCCCGTTCTTCCTAAGATAAAGGAAGTCAAAAAACTTTCCAAGACGGGCATGCTCGGATTGCGTTGGGCGGCAAGCGGTGGCGAGTGTCTTGGCATAGATAACGATAAATATCTTGCAGCTGACGGCATGGAAAACGTAATGAACGTTTTGCGAGAGATGGAAAACGATGCTTTGTCCTACATTGACTTCGTAGAACTGGGAGCTTGTACGTCCGGTTGCGTCGGTGGTGTTCTTAACGTAGAAAATCCCTTTGCGGCAAGGGCAAGAATACGTTCGTTCAGGCATAGATTGGAGCCTATGAAGAATGCTCTTAACGTCAATGAATACGACGAAGAATTCTTCCATTGGCATCATGAACCCGATGTTAAGGATATTTTCCGTTTGGATGAAGATTTTGGCCAAGCACTAAAGAAAATGAGAGATATAGAAGAAATATATTCCACCTTGCCACAACTCGACTGCGGTCAATGTGGTGCACCTAGTTGTAGGTCGTTTGCAGAAGACGTAGTACTAGGGGAAACGACGATAGAAAAGTGTCAACAATTGAGAAATGAAAATAAATGAACTTATTAAAAATTTGAACGCAGACATAGTCAACGTATCGAACGCCGATAGGGATATAAACGGTGGATATTGTGGGGACTTCTTGTCCGTAGTAATGGGCAAAGCTCCTGAAGATTCGGGATGGTTTACCATAATGAATAATCAAAACGTGGCGGCGGTTGCAACGCTTACCGACGTCAGTGTGGTAATTCTTTGTGATGGTGTAAAACCCGATACTTTGTTGGAAAAAAAGGTTAAGGACGTAGGAATAAATTGCTTAACTACCGATTATACCGTTTTTGACGCAGTCAAAAAGAGCGGACTATAAAAATGCCTAAATACCGTTATGATTTACATATTCATAGTGCCTTGTCGCCTTGTGCCGACGATGATATGACTCCCGTCAACATCGTTGCGACTTGTAGTGCTTTGGGTATAGATATTTTGGCGGTAGCCGACCATAATGCAATTAAAAACGTAGAAGCCGCAATGGAAGTAGGGGAAGCGTTAGGGATAACGGTTGTGCCCGCTTTTGAACTACAAACCAACGAAGACTTGCATTTGCTTTGTCTCTTCCCCGATTTCGAAAGGCTGGAAGCGTTTTATAAGAAAATTAATTTTACCGACCTTAAAAACAGAGAAGACGTTTTTGGTAGGCAACTGGTAATAAACTCCGATGACGAAGTGGTAGAAGTGGAAGAGTGTTTGCTTCTTACCGCCGCCGAAATTAGTGAAAGTGAAGCGTATGCCTTGGCCAAAAAATATAGTGGCGTATGCGTGCCTGCCCACGTAGACAGGGAAGCCTTTGGTATGCTTTCCATGTTAGGCGGAATTCCGCCGTATTATACTGCCGTGGAATATTCTTGTGACGGCGAATCGGACCCCGGATTAAGTGACGTTTTAATACTTCATGATAGCGATGCCCATACCCTTGATAGTATTGGTAAGGGAGTGCATTTTTTGGATTTAGAAGAGCCTACTGCGGAAGCTCTAATTTCTTTTATCGAAAATAAAAGTAAAAAATAGGATTTAATAATACTTTGTTTTAAAAAGTATTTACTTTTTCACACGCGTGTGATATTATTATTTTGCGTGTGCGTGAGCACGTGCATGACTACACAAATAAGAACAAATACATTTCTTTTGGAGGAAATAATGGCAAGAATCAAGTTAACAAAAGTTCCGTTTGCCGGCACCCCTGAACAAGAAGCTGCTCTCAACGCAAAGTTGGAAGAGCTCAAATCTGTTCCCGGTGGATTAATGCCCGCATTGCAGTTTGCTCAAGAGCTATATGGTTATCTTCCTATCGAAGTTCAAACTAAGATAGCAGACGCACTTAACATGTCTCTTGAAGAAGTTTTTGGCGTAGCAACTTTCTATTCACAATTTACTTTGAGTCCCCGTGGACAATACCAAGTATCCGTATGTATGGGAACTGCTTGTTACGTTAAGGGTGCAGGTGACCTGGTTGATGCACTCAAAGCAAAATTCGGTATCGAATCCGGCGAATGTACCGACGATGGTAAATTTAGCCTTATTGAAACCAGATGTATCGGTTGCTGTGGTCTAGCTCCCGTTATGACCGTTAACTCTAACGTATACGGCAAAGTAACCACCAACCAACTCGACGGAATCATTTCTGAATACAAATAACAATGAGAGAACTTGCCCTTCACGTCCTTGATATAGCCGAAAATTCCGTTAAAGCTAACGCCAGTTTAGTAACGGTGGAAATTACTGCTAAGGAAAATATTTTGACCATAAGGATTAGTGACGACGGCAAGGGGATGAGCGAAGAATTTCTTTCCAAGGTGACCGACCCTTTTACGACGACCAGAACGACAAGAAAAGTCGGCATGGGAATACCGCTATTAAAGCAAGCGGCGGAAACCAGCGGTGGAGCGTTTGAAATCAAGTCAAAATTGGGAGTGGGAACGACCGTAACGGCAACTTTTCTTCTCGATGACGTAGATAGAATGCCCCTTGGCGACGTGGCGGAAACCGCAACTACGCTACTGTATCCGCAATGTGATTTCAAGTGGATATACGTTGTAGAAGATAGGGAGTTTGTATTCGATACTAGGGAAGTTAAAGAAGAACTGGAAGGAATACCGATAGATAGCCCGGAAATCATCGCTTTTCTCAATTCAATGCTAAAAGAAAATATTGAAAGTATAAACGGAGGTTTAATTATATGAAATCCATCGCTGATATCAAAGCAATTAGAGAAAAAATGCAAGCACAAATTATCAGCCGCGACAACGAAGCCGAAGCAAATGAAATTCGCGTCGTAGTAGGTATGGCTACTTGTGGTATCGCAGCAGGTGCAAGACCCGTTTTCAACGAACTGGTTGACCAAGTAGCAAATAGGGGAATCAAGCACGTTAAAGTTACTCGTACCGGTTGCATAGGCATGTGCAAACTAGAGCCTATCGTAGAAGTATTCGTACCCGGTCAAGATAAAGTTACTTACGTTCACGTTGATGCTGAAAAAGCAAAGAAAATTTTGGACCAACACGTTCTTGGTGGCAAGGTTTGCACTGAGTATCTTGTAGGCGACGAAGCATAGGAGGAAAAAATATGTATAGAAATACTGTTCTAGTATGTGGCGGTACCGGATGTCACTCCAACCACAGTGCAGAAATCTATGATAGATTTGCTGCTAAGGTTGCAGAAAACGGACTTACCGAAGAAGTATTACTCGTAAAAACCGGATGTTTCGGTCTTTGTGCAGTAGGTCCCGTTGTTATCATCTATCCCGAAGGAGCTTTCTATAGCCAAGTTCAAGTAAGTGACGTTGACGAACTAGTATCGGAACATCTAATTAAGGGAAGACTTGTAGAAAGACTTATCTACAAAGATCTTAATTCTCCCGAAGTTACCAAAGCTCTTTCCGAAACCAACTTCTATAAGAGCCAAACTCGTGTTGCTCTCCGTAACTGCGGTGTTATCAATCCCGAAGATATCGATGAATATATCGCATACGACGGCTACCAAGCACTCATTAAGGTTCTAACCGAAATGACCCCCGAAGACGTTATCCAAACCGTTCTCGATTCTGGACTACGTGGTCGTGGTGGTGCAGGCTTCCCCACTGGTCTAAAGTGGAAATTTGCTAGAAACGCTAAAGCAGACGAAACCGGCATCAAGTACGTTTGCTGTAACGCCGACGAAGGCGACCCCGGTGCTTTCATGGACCGTTCAATCCTAGAAGGCGACCCCCACTCTGTAATCGAAGCAATGGCAATCGCTGCTTATGCAATTGGTTCCAACCAAGGTTACATTTACGTTCGTGCAGAGTATCCTATCGCAGTTCAAAGAATGAGAATAGCAATCGAACAAGCTAAGGAATACGGCTTGCTTGGCAAGAACATCCTAGGATTAGGCTTTGACTTCGATCTAGGTATTCGTTTGGGTTCCGGTGCATTCGTATGTGGTGAAGAAACCGCTCTTATGACTTCTATCGAAGGTAAGCGTGGTGAACCCCGTCCCCGTCCCCCGTTCCCTGCAAACAAGGGTCTATTCCAAAAACCCACCATTCTTAACAACGTAGAAACCTACGCTAATATCGCTCAAATCATCCTTAAGGGACCGGAATGGTTCAGATCTATGGGTACCGAAAAGAGCCCCGGCACCAAAGTATTCGCTCTTGGTGGTAAAATCGTTAACACCGGTCTTGTTGAAATCCCCATGGGTACCACTCTCCGTACCGTTATAGAAGATATCGGTGGTGGTATTCCCAACGGAAAGAAGTTCAAGGCTGCTCAAACCGGTGGTCCTTCCGGCGGATGTATCCCCGTTGAACACATGGACGTTCCGATCGACTTTGAAAACCTTGCTGCAATCGGTTCCATTATGGGTTCCGGTGGTCTAATCGTTATGGACGAAGACAACTGTATGGTTGATATTGCTAAGTTCTTCCTACTCTTCACGAAGGACGAATCTTGT
>JAZNYA010000147.1:0-35344 GCA_045594145.1 Candidatus Stercoripulliclostridium sp.
AACTACAAAACAAAGACTTTATCCTCACAAAACCTATATATAAAGGTGTGATATGGACAAAACATTGAAAGCGGAACTTTGGGACAAAATGCAATATATGTTCCGCAACTATTATGATAGAATGGTGCACGCCGTTTTGTATTACGACGGACTCATCGACATCCCTACGTTAAAAACCGTTTTAGTTGCCACAACGGAAAAAGTCCCCGTCCTGCACTCAAGTTTTCACGATAGTGCAATAGACCCCTATTGGATTGTTGAAGACTACAGCATCGACGACATCCTTACGGTAAAAGACGTAAGCATAGAAAGCTTGGAAGATGAAATAGAGAACTTTATCACCTATTCTATCCCCGTCACTTCCAACGTACAATTCAAGATGGCCATCTTTAACGCAGACGGCAAGTCTACGCTTTGTATGATAGTCAACCATATGTGTTTTGACGGCGGTGATTTTAAGTATTTCTTAAAGCGTCTTGCTTCAAACTATAACTCCGTAATTGGCGGTAAACCCATAATCGACATCAAAACCGGCTCTCGTTCATACGACCAAGTTTATACCAAGCTCGATGATGAAGACAAAGAAGTCGCCAAGAATCTTTATAAGAACATTTCACAAGTAAAAGATGAGCATTATTTCCCCTTGTCTCCCAATGCCCCGGAAGATAAAAGCATGATTAATCGCTCTAAGGTAGATGCCGAAACTTTCACGAAATTTAGAAAAATCGGCAAATACTACGGCGTAACCGTCAACGACCTTATGCTCGCCGTCTATATGCATAGCCTTTATGAATTCGGTGGATATCCGGAAAGCGACACCGTTACCATACCTTGCATGGTCGACCTGAGAAGACATATCGAAGGCGGAGAAGAAGCCGGCGGTCTAACCAATCACACGGGCTTTATGCAATGTAGCGTAGAAGGAGTGGGTAAGAACATCAACGAAACGCTTGTTAAAGTTCTACAATCGGTAAGAAAATCCAAAAAAGACAAGTATATGGGTCTTTATTCCCTCCCCCTACTCAAGCTTGCATATACCATTTTGCCTTATGCCATAAGCGAAATTGCCATTAAAATCGGCTATCTTAACCCGCTAATCGGCATGTCCAACATAGGCGTTCTGGACCCCAACAAACTCGGACTTGCAGGCCTTCAACTCGTAGACGGATTTATGACCGGTGCAGTAAAATACAAACCCTATATGCAACTTGCATTAACGTCACTCAACGGTGAATTGACTATGACTATCGCCATAAAAGGTAACGAAAAAGACCGTGAAGGCGTACAAGAATTCTTCCGCATAATACATAAAAACATCAACCAATTCATTAGCGATAACGCCCAATACGCAGAATAATCGCTTGATTGCAAAAATTAAGACGACCGGTAGGTCGTCTTTTTTGTTTTATATGAAATCGCTATGCCTTAATGCAAATTTTCCTATCCCCTTTACTATTCCTTCTTCTGCACCAACCAAACTTGCTATTGCATTTTGCTCGGAAAGAGTCATTTGGGGGGCTTCTTCCGTCGGCGTTACGGCAATTTCTTCGCCACGAACGGATATCTTTAGTTTTGTCCTACCTTCTATTTCTATAACTGTCTCTACGTCTTCAAGTGAGCCTACGTTCTTGCCAACTTGCAACAATTTATAAATTAAAGTTTGATAATCGAAAACTTTATATTTTACGGTAGACACAATAGAGTAATCTTCGCAAACCCTTTGCATCGCTTCCTTAAATTCTTTTTCACTAGGCAAAACTTCTACCGTCAGATTTGACACCTTCTTGTATTCTTTGTATGCACTTACGCAAGCAACGTAATCTTGCCAAGAACCATCCTTTACGCACAACCTTTCCAATACGTTTGAACCAAAAGATTTACCACCGGCAAAACCTACTACTTTTCCGTCTTTTCTTATAACGTATGCTTTAGAAAACCAATTTCTTATCGTATCACCTTCCGTGCTAATGGGCGTTGCGTTATACTGTGAAGCTCCCATCGCTAGCTCGGAAATGCTGGCGTAGTCTTCTTTCGTTTTTGCAGGTTCTATTGAGTATGGGGTTCCATTATTATATTTTTTGATACTCATACTGCTTATTTTGTAAGAATATACAACCCCGGTGGGATAATATCCAAAATGCTCGTAACGATGTCTTCTTCCCGTCAAATAAGATATCTCGCATATGTTCTCGTACTCTTTAAAGACGTGGTTGAGCATAGTAGACATAATGCCTTTGCCACGCTTGGACTTCTTGGTTGCAACCATACCGATAGCCACTCCGTTAAAGACTACACCATTGACGTGAACTTCTTGCGGATAGGCACAAATTCCGCCCACTAACTCACCGCCGTCTTCAACAATATAATGGTAATCCATGCTGTTCTTTTCTTTGCCGTAAAGGCTGGGAATAAGGCTCGGGAAAGGACGATGGAAGACCTTGCTTAAAAACTTTATTACCTTTTTATTCTCTTCTTTTCGGGGTATTCTAATTTCCATAACTACTCCTTACTTATTTATCATTGGACTAAGTTTGTTCGCTATAATAGCACTACCTATTGCACTAAGAATATCAATGGGCAAAAACACCAAACTACCCATTGTTATCGCTTGCCATAAACCAACGGTAGCTCCCGAATAAACGGGGATATCTGCCACTTGCGTATAAAATATATCTGCTACTTGCAAATAAAAATTGGCCATAAAATAAAAGTATATTACGCCAATAACGTGGATAATCAACACTCCAACAAGGTTGCATACGATTCGTTTTCTTAGCCCTTGCTTAGGAATTCCGGCAATAATGCCGGCAAACGCAAAGCCCAATAAATAGCCAAACGTGGGGTATAGAAAGTAGGTTACTCCACCGCCTGCACTAAAAATCGGGAGTCCTATAAGTCCGAGCATCAAGTAAATCAGGGGTGCCAAAAAGCCCACTATTTTACCGCATAACGCTCCGCCTAAAAGCACAAAAAGCGTTTGTAGCGTAATCGGCACGGCTCCTACCGGAATTCTAACCAAGCCACCAACGATTATTAGAGCCGTAAATAGTGCCGTCCTAACCAGCGTTTTAATACCTACCTTTTTAGACACAAGCTTACTTCTCCGTAATATAGCGTTTCTTCCGTTCCGTCGTCAACGTACTTCACTCTCAACCTACACTCATCATCAAGCGATAAACAAACGGCACTCCTATCTCCGCTATCACGCTTTACGACAACCTGCTTTCCTACCATAATCGATGCCGTGCGATATTTTTCCACGATAACGTCTTTATCAAAATTGTTATAATAGTTCAAAAGTTTGTTTATTACCATTGCTACAAGTTTGTTCTTAGCATTAGGAATACGGGCGTTAACAGCACAGGCGACGTCCTTTATTTCTTCCGGATATCCACCTTGTGGCTCGTTTACGTTAATACCTATGCCTACAACGGCGTAAGCAATGGAACCACTTTCGAAATCTATGCTTGCTTCCGTTAGTATTCCGGAACATTTCTTATCACCGATATAGACGTCGTTAACCCACTTAATGCCGGCTTCTACGCCAAATAATTCGTTTATGCTTTCACAAACAGCAATGGCACTTAATACCGTCAAATACTCAGTTGCGGGAGCGTTTTTCTTTGGGCGAAGAAGAATAGAAAAATATACGCCACCGCTTGGCGAAAAGAAAGTTCTACCAAGCCTTCCCTTTCCACCATCTTGGCTTTCCGCAACAGCAACCAAGCCTTCTTCTTTGCCTTCACTTCCTTTTTTAAAAAGATATTTATTTGTAGAATCTATTGTTTGGAATACTTCTATTTGAGTTTTGGATTCCGTATTCAAAAGTTTTTGAATTGCAACAAGTGACAACTTATCGCTTTCTTCCATGAGCTTATATCCTTGCTTAGTGCGTTTTTCTATCATATAACCTTGGCTTTCAAGCTTCTTAATAGCCTTCCATACGGCATTGCGAGAAACTTCCAGCTCTTCCGCCACTTTAGCCCCGGAAACGTATTTACCACGATTTAATTCCAAAAAACTTAATACTTTTTCTTCTAGCATATTGTCACCTTACTAAAATTGTAGGTAACCTAAAGAGAATTGTCAACCAAAATTTATAATTTAGCTAACAATCAATTTACATTTTCTTTACTAAAGTTGCATATTTACAAAGCAACGCTCATATGCTATAATAATTATATCATAAAAACTTTAGGAGATTTAATTATGGCAAAAGCACAAAAAGATTACTTTGGTTTAGACCGTATCGTTAGCATAATTCTTGCTATCATCCCCTTTACCGCATGGGCACTTGGCGTTCTTACTCGCGCTAAGGAAGGCAAATGGATAGCTGTTATTATCCGTATTTTTGGCGGTTGGCTCATTTGGGTAATCGACCTATTCATGATGATTACCAAAGGTAGCATCTGGAGATTGCTATAATCATATTATTAAATAAAAAACAAGAAGGGAGCGTTGCTCCCTTCTTTATTTTCTCTTATTTCAATGCGTTTTTATATCCGTTTCCGTATTTAACACATTTGCTTACTCTAGAAAGTGTTGCAGAAGATATGTTAGTTTCTTTAATGATGTCTTCATAAGTACGGCCATCCATCAACATTTTTGCCGCTTTTATCCTTTGTGCCATGGAGTCGATTTCCTTATAAGTACAAAGGTCGTTAAAAAGAAATTCCATTTCGCTTGCATCTGTTATGCCTGCGAGCAACTCATACAATGCTTTTACGTCTTCTTTATCGTTTGACATAGCTATTCTCCTTCTTTACTAGATAATCCTTTTAGAAATGCTTGTAATTTTTCCGACTTGGGAGCATCAAAAACTTCCGCAGGAGTGCCAATTTCTTCCACAATGCCATCAACCATGAACATAACTTTATCGCTCACGCTCTTGGCAAAGCCCATTTCGTGCGTAACGATAATCATGGTGATGCCTTCTTTTTCCTTGAGTTCTCTTATAACTTTTAGAACTTCTCCGGTAAGTTCAGGGTCTAGTGCCGACGTAGGTTCATCAAAACAAAGAACGGAAGGTTTTAATGCCATAGCTCTTGCTATTGCAACACGTTGGCATTGTCCGCCGGAGAGTTGGCAAGGATAAAGTTGCATTTTATCTTCTAGACCTACCTTGATGAGTAGTTCCTTTGCAACTTCAATAGAAGGCTTATTATAAAGCGGTTCCATGCCTTTTTTTACTCTTTCCTTTTCCATCAAGGAAAGGGCAAGGTTTACGTTTTGAAGAGCGGTATATTGTGGGAATAGATTGAACGATTGGAATACCAAGCCGAAATGCAATCTGTTTGCTCTTATCTCACTTTCCTTCATGCTCTTTAGGAGTTTACCATCGGAAATGACGTTGCCGTTTAGTTCTACGGTTCCTTCGTTTGCAAACTCAAGGTAATTAAGGCATCTAAGAAGGGTGGTTTTTCCGTTACCGGAAGAGCCTATTATGGAAAGCACTTCTCCTTCTTCCAAGGAAAAGGAAACTCCCTTTAGGACTTCCACCTTGCCAAAGCTTTTATATATGTTTTTTACTTCTAAAAATGCCATATTACACCTTATAGTAGGAAAGTTTCTTTTCTATCCAATTGAATAGTATTGTTAATGCACCTACGAATATCAAGTAGTATGCACCTGCGTAGAATAAAGGCCAAATTAAGCCTTGGAGCATAAATTCTTTTGCTCTATAATTCAACTCCAATACGCCGATTACGTTTGCAAGAGCGGTATCCTTAATGAGCGTTATGATTTCGTTACTCATTGGGGGGATTATTCTCTTTATTACTTGCATTAGGATGACCTTAAAGAATATTTGAGACTTGGTCATGCCTAAGACTTCGCCTGCTTCCATTTGTCCCTTCGGTATGCCTTCTATACCGCCACGGAATATTTCCGAAAAATATGCGGCATAGTTGATGGAAAACGCTACTACCGTCGCTATAAGACGTGTCGAGATGGTTTTATCGAACCAAGCCCAGCCGGTATTCATGGAAGGCCATACAAACAAGTTGAGCAATCCGGGCAGATAGAAGATGACGAATATCTGCAACATTAGTGGGGTGCCACGTAGCACCCACACTATTGTCCTTGATACTATTCTTAGTGGAGCAAACTTGCTCATTGAGCAAAATGCTATAAGTAATCCTAAGGGTATTGCAAAGATCAGAGTTGAGATGAATATTATTACGGATGATGAAAATCCTTCCAGCAACCGTAATGATACGTTTGCAAATTGTTCCATTAATTATCCTTTTTATTTGAGAGCGTCTGCGTTGATACCTACGTTATATTTTTCTGCAAGAGCGGTGATGGTGCCATCTGCATATTTTGCCTTCAAGAAAGCGTCTAGTTGAGCCTTAAGGTCGCTTCCCTTTCTGAGACCTACTGCGAAGATTTCGTCGCCATAAGAAGCACCTTCTACTATCTTAAGATTTGCATATTCGCCTTTGCCTACAAGGTTTTGTGCCATGGTGATATCTACGATAGCTACTTGAGAAGTGCCTGCCTTAACTTCGTTAAGAGCGTCTACTTGAGCGGTAACGGGGGTGATGTTAGCAGCTTGGATGGTTTCTTGAGCAACGGTCATACCTGCGGAGCCGTTTTCTACTGCGATGCTGGAAGTTGCTACTTGAGCTGCGGTAATGGTGCTATCAGATTTAACAACTGCTACTTGAGCGTTCTTTGCGTAAGAAACGGAGAAATCGATTTCTTGTCCTAGTTCATCGCTAGCGGTCATGCCGTTCCAAATAAGGTCGATTTGCTTGGAGTTGAGTTCTGCTACCTTTTCACTCCAGTTGATGATAACGAGTTGGCAGTTAACGTCAAGGGAGTCTGCGAACATCTTTGCTAGTTCTGCATCAAAGCCGGTCCATTCGCCACTTTCTTCATCAATGTAATCCATGGGGGGATATACGGTTACGCCAACAACGAGTTTGTCTGCATCTTTTACTGCTTGAAGGTCGGATGCGGGTTCATCGGGGTCGTTACATGCAACAAGGCCAAAGATTGCGGATACGCCAAGAGCAACTACTAAGAGAATCATTAAAAACTTTTTCATACTATTACTTCCTTTTTGGTTTATTTTTTTACTTTATCACTTTAGTTTGTTGAAGCGATGACTGTATTATACTTCATTACTTTAGCGTTGTAAAGTGTTTTTTGCAAATTTCTTAAAATTTTTTTAAATTTTTTTCTTCGACCTAAAAACGACCTATAATCATTATATATTTTTAAAGAAAAACCGCCACGATTTTCATCGTAGCGGTCGTCTTTATTCTATTGGAATATCTATTTCTTTATCTCGGAAATAATATTTCTTATCATGCTCACCGAGTTCTCTTACTACCTTTGCCGGAACTCCTAAGGCTAGCACGTTTGCAGGAAGATCTTTGCTTACCACGGCACCGGCTCCTACAACCGTATTATCTCCTATGGTAACGCCCGGGAGTATGGTTGCGTTTGCACCAATCCAAACGTTATTTCCTATTCTTACTTCTTGGTTATATTGGTAACCCTTTTCTCTTAAAGTAGGATTTAGGGGGTGTCCTGCCGTCGCAACGACTACACCAGGAGCAAACATTACGTTATTGCCAACGTAGATATTAGCATCATCAACCAGCGTTAGTCCGAAGTTAGCATATACGTAATCGCCCAAATAGACGTTCTTTCCGCCCCAGTTTGCGTGATATGGTGCTTCTATGTAACAACCTTTACCGACTGAGCCAAAGAGCTCTTTAAGAAGCTCCTGACGTCTTTCTTGCTCTCTGGGGAGAGTGTTATTGTATTCCACCATCTTATCCAATAGCGAAAGCTGATAATCCATGACGTCGTTCGTAGTGGGGTCGTAAAGAAGCCCCGCTTTCATGCGTTCGATATTATCCATTATCGCTCTTCCCTAAAGTAAGTTAAGCCAAGTGCTGCCGGGGGTTGAGCCTTCTTGCTACCGGTAATACTTACAACAAGAAGAACCAAAACGGTAACAACGTAAGGAATCAACTTGATTAGCGCGCTCTTTGTAGAAGAATCTCCTCCTACGAAGTAGGGCAAAACGTAAAGAATACCGAACACGATAGAACCGATGATTGCAAGGTTGGGACGCCATAAGGTGAATATAACAAGAGCGATTGCAAGCCAACCGAAAGCTTCTATGGTTGCATAGCTATCGTACATGCCTTGAACGTAGTCCATAACGTAGAAGAATCCACCTAGGCCGGCTATACCGCTACCCGTCAATATGGAAACGTATTTATACCTATCGACCTTGATGCCCACTGCATCCGCCGCCCCGGGATTTTCGCCTACTGCACGAAGACCTAGACCAATCTTGGAGCGTTTTAGGAATATGGATGCTATAATTGCTATTCCCATTGCAAGATATACAAGTATGCCATATGAGAAGAACAAATCGCCAAACCAACCTAGTTTATCCGCAAAGGGGAAACCTTGAGCAATATAGGTACTTGCTATAGAGAAGTTAACGCGCTCAACGTAGTTATCCATAATAAATTGAGCAAAGCCCGTACCAAAAGTCGTAAGAGCAAGACCCGTTATGTTTTGGTTACACTTTAGCGTTACGGTTAAAAGAGCGTATATGGCTCCGAGCACTCCTGCAAACAAGAACGCCATTATAACGCCTATTAATACTAGAGCTAAGTAGTTGGGCTCATTAGGGTTAGATAATCCACCCATATATAAAGCAACGCCCAAACAACCGCCTGCAGTGCCTGCACACATAATACCGGGGATACCAAGGTTAAGGTGACCGGATTTTTCGGTTAGGATTTCACCGGTACAACCGAACAAGAAAACTGCGGAGAATCTAATTGCACTTTGTAGTAATTGTATCATACTATTCATCCCCCCTTTCCGTAACTTCGGTATTTTCTATTACGGCCGTTTCCGTAGCGTTTTCCGCCACTACTTCCGCCTTAGCCGTTTTATTCTTTAATTTGACGTTGAACACCACTTTATATTGAATAAAGAACGCGCATGCGATAATAAAGAAATATACTAGTCCTATAATTAGGTTTGCTATACTATCGTTGGTTAGACCGAAGTCCATACGAACTTGTTCCATACCCTTTGTTACAAAGGTAACGAGTCCGCAGGTAGCTATAATCATAAGGGGATTACAATTACCTAGCCAAGTTGTCATAATTGCCGTAAAGCCCATATTTTGAGCCGTCTTTACGCCTATCGTGTGGCTCATACCACTCGTGAGAAGAAGTCCTACCAAACCGCAAATAGCACCCGATAAAACCATAGTTCTAATAACTACCATCTTTACGTTAATGCCTATGTATCTTGCGGTATTGGGGCTATCGCCAACTACGCTTAGTTCGTATCCGTGTTTGCTATAACGAAGATATACGAAAATTATAGCAGTCATAACTACGCCGAAAAGAATTATGAGAATATAAGGATTACCTAGCGTAGGAAGATTGCCGTATTTGATAGGTTCAAGTACGCCGGAACCACTCTTTACCCAAACTGCAAGGAAGAAGGTTACAAGTCCCGTTGCAATATAGTTGAGCATAAGGGTTAAAAGTGATTCGTTAGTATTAAAGAAAGCTTTGCATAGAGCAGGTATAACCGCCCAAATTGCACCCGCAAGAGCACTTGCGATAACTGCTACTAAAACGATGACGGTATCGTCAGCCTTTCCGCCCATATAGAACATGCAAGCAATGGCTGCAAGCCCGCCTATTAGTATTTGTCCGTTACCGCCCAAGTTCCAAAACTTCATCTTGAAAGCAGGAACAAGTGCCATAGAAACGGAAAGAAGTAGTGCCATTTGTTGAAGGAATACCCAAATCTTTCTAGGACTACCAAAGCATCCGTCGATTAGAGATGCAAAGAAGGTGAAGGGGTCACCCTTTGATGCAAGGGAGCTTATTATTCCGCCAAGGAAAAGAGAAACGAGAATTGCAACGGCGTAAATTAGAATTTTATAGCCGATTTTTAAGTCTTCACGCTTTACTACATGGAAAAGGGGTTCACGTTTGGCTTTAATATTATTACTCATTTGCGTTTTCTCCTTTGCCTTCAGTTTTCTCTTTTTCTTCTTCCCACTCTTCTTCGGTAAGGTGACTGTCCTTTGCCTTACCATAGTTCTTTTCTGCATTGATTTCGGTTAAGTCTAGAGAACCGGTCATCATAAGACCAAGTTGTTCTTTGGTAACCTTATCTGCGTGAACGATACCCATATTCTTACCATGACAAAGAACCATAATCTTGTCGCAAAGAGCAAGCATAACGTCAAGGTCTTCACCTATGAAAAGAATGCCCGTGCCGTTTGCCTTTTGCTCGTTAAGGATGTTGTATATTGCGTAAGAAGAGTTGATGTCTAGTCCACGAACGGGATATGCGGTAATAATGACGTTAGGACCGGATTCTATTTCTCTGCCTACCAAAACCTTTTGAACGTTACCACCGGAAAGACGTCTTACGGGAGTTTCCGTTGAAGGAGTAACGATTTCTAGTTTTTCGATGAGTGCTTCGGCATTTTTTCTTGCCGTCTTTCTATCTACGAAAGGTCCCTTTTTATCGTTATAGGTCTTAAGCATCATATTATCGGTAATAGAAAAGTTGGGAGCAAGACCCATACCAAGTCTATCTTCCGGTATAAAACTCATGGAAATACCCTTGTCGATAATAGCTTTTGCGGGTAGCCCTACTATGCTTTCGCCCTTGTGGCAAATAGCACCGTTTTCTATCTTTCTAAGACCTGCTACCGCTTCACAAAGTTCTTTTTGTCCACAGCCTGCGATACCTGCAACACCAAGTATTTCACCGCCACGAATATAGAAGCTTACGTCGTCAATCTTGTTTGCACCGTCGTCGCCTTTAATGGACAAGTTACGGATTTCCAAAAGCGGTCTATCAAAGTTGGTTTCCGTTCTTTCTATTTTTAGGTCTATCTTCTTACCTACCATCATCTCGGTAAGTTCTTTTTCGTTGGTTTCCGCTGTGTTTACGGTACCAACGTATTCGCCTTTACGAAGAATAGTAACCTTATCGGAAATAGCCATAACTTCATTTAGTTTATGGGTAATAATAATGATAGATTTACCATCTTCACGCATCTTCTTGAGCACGTCGAAGAGTTTGGTAATTTCTTGTGGCGTCAAAACTGCGGTAGGCTCGTCAAGGATGAGTATTTCCGCACCACGATAAAGCACTTTTATAATTTCGACAGTCTGTTTTTCGGAAACGGACATATCGTATATTTTCTTATTTAAGTCGATTTCAAAGCCATACTTGTCGGCAACTTCTTGTAGAACCTTTGCCCTATTATTTGCCAAAAAGTCAAACTTTATAAATTTTCCAACCTTAACAAAAGGAAGAGCGGCTACTTTTAGATATGTAAGAAGAGTTTCGCCTAACACCTTAAAGTCTATGGTCTTACTCTTCTTGCCTTCCTTTTCTACTTCCTTAATTATGCTTTCGCTAGGAAGGGTTGCAAGTATCTTTTTTGCATTTTCTCTTATGGAATAGGTAGGCATTTTTTCGCCAAGCAAAATATTATCTGCCGCACTAAATACGTCAACCAACTTAAAGTGTTGGTGAATCATACCTATTTTATAATTAAATGCGTCTTGCGGTGAAGTAATATGCGTCTTTTTGCCGTCAATAAAAATTTCACCTTCATCGGGATAATATATACCCGATATCATGTTCATTAGCGTCGTTTTTCCACTGCCGTTTTCGCCTAGAAGAGAAAGAATTTCTCCTTTTTCCAAAACCAAATTGACGTTTTTGTTAGCAACGACGGAGCCGAACGTTTTTGTAATGTTTTTTAGTTCAAGAGCAACGTTGTTCACAATAGTTTCTCCATTAGTATAAAAGCGTATTAACTTATAGGGCGGAGTGTTTAACGCTCCGCCCGTTCATAAGTTTTAATTAAGTTTCTTTTGCTTCAATTATGCAATGATGGTGATACCATCGATGATGATATCGAAGTAAGGAGCAGAACGCTTGGAAGATTCGGTGAAGATACCGTTTTCGACAGCGTTGGTTTCGCCTGCGAAGTCGCCTAGGTCGATGATGTCTGCATTGTAAGCAACGAGCTTGCCGTTAGCATCCATGGTGATGTTGCCATAGGTGTCGTTTGCCTTAGCATTTCTTACGGTGAAGTTAGCGGTATCGAATACCTTGAGGGTTCCACCCATAAGTTGTGCTTTAACTGCATCCAATTTAGCTTGGGTGCCTTCTGCTGCAGCTTGACCAAGAGCGGTAATTTGAACGGAACCGGTTGCAAGAGTGCCGGTGTAATCTTTAACGATTTCCTTATTGTTCATAACGCAATCAAGCATATATTCAAAGTAGGGTTGCCAGTTAATCTTGGAAGCGATAACGAAGGTGCTTTCGGAAGAAACGCCGTTGTAGAATACGTTGGGAACGTTAGCTTCTTTACATGCGGTAGGAACGCCCATAGAGTCAGCGTGACCGGAAACTAGTTTTGCGCCTTCAGCGATTAGAGATTCAGCAGCACTCTTTTCGCCAGCTTCATCATACCAAGAGTTGGTGTACTTAACTTTCATAGTTACGTTAGGAACGATGCTCTTAACGCCAAGATAGAAAGAAGTGTAACCGGAAATAACTTCTGCATAGGGCCATGCACCTACGTAACCGATGGTTGCTTCTGCATCGGTGATATCTTCGCCGTACATTTCAATAAGTTTTAGACCTGCAGCAACGCCAGCAAGGTATCTACCTTCATAGATAGATGCGAAAGCATTGTGGAAGTTTGCGGGGGTATCGTTGGATGCGTCTTGGTCAAGAGACAAGCTTGCACCGGTACCGGTTGCGTGGCAGAATTGAACGTCAGAGAATTCTTTTGCTGCCTTAATCATATTTGCTTGGTGACCGAAAGAGTCAGCAAATACTACTTTGTAGCCTGCATCAGCAAATTGTGCGGCTTTTTCATAGCAGTCGTTACCTTCTTCGGGAATATCAACTACGATGGTGTATTGGTCTTCGGTAAGACCTTTTGCTTCACAAGCAGCCTTGAATGCGTCGATGAAGTTCTTGTCATAAGAAGAATTGTCACCGTGCAAGCAAATAAGAGCGGCTACAGGTTCTGCCTTGTTACATGCTACCAAGCTTACGCAAAGAGCTGCAACCATTGCTACGCAAAGAACGATAGCTAAAACTTTTTTCATGTGTTTCCTCCATTTTTTTGCCGTTAGGCGTTTTTTATTATGTATTTTTAAAATACATATTTATTTTAGTCTTTTTCTCTTCGCAGTGTCAAACGATTTAACCCCTTAATCTCAACCTTCCAAAATTTTTCATACGCACCCAAAAATATATTTTCTGTAATTTTTTGCTCTCTATTCCAAAATGCAAAAACTTGTGCTACAATATATCCATCTCAACCAGGTAGGCAAACATGAAAAAACTCATTCTCGTTCTAATCGTAGCCGTATTCCTTGCAACGTCCGTCGCTCTTGTCGGCATCAATCTTTTGCCGGGTGAAGACGTCATAACTCCGCCCGAAAATATTTGGACGTATAATCAATATAAAGCTAATACGCACACGCATACAACGAGAAGTTTGGATAGTAGCACCTTTCCGCAAGATAGAGTTTATGAATATCAAGACCGTGGCTACGATATCCTTGCATTATCCGACCATTACTTAGGACTTCGCTCCTTCGAAGATGCCGGAATAACGGATTACACCCTTACTCCCATCTGCTCTAATGAAGCCGAAGGCGTTATGGCTCATATAAATATTTATTATACCTTTATAGAGTTTGCATTGGATACTCCGGAAAACATATTAAATATGGTAACGGAAGGCGGTGGCATAGCCGTCCTTAACCACCCCGCAAAATACGACGGCGTAACCAACGAGCAAAGAATAAAATGGTACACGGATTATCCTTGCTTGGTCGCAATGGAAATCGTCAATCGTAACGATAGATATAAATATGATAGAGAAATATGGGATGCTTGCTTAACCGCACTCATGCCTTCAAGAAATATCTATTGTGTTGCGGCCGACGACACCCACGATGCAGACGATATAGGCTGGAGTTATACGATGTTTCTTGCTCCGGATAGGTCGGAAGAAAGCATAGAACACGCTTTTAGAAACGGACACTACTATGCCGTAACCAACGCAATAGTACAAAACGCAGAAGGTCCCGAACCCAGAATCACTTGCGTAAGCGAAAACGAAGACGGTTCCTTTACCGTTTCCGGCGAAAACTATGAAACTATAAGATGGATTTCTTGCGGAGAAATCGTGGGTGAAGGAGCAACCTTTAATCCTATAAATTGTAGCAAATACGTGCGTTTTGAACTTGAAGGTAAGGGCGGTATTGCGTTTGGTCAGCCCATACCACTTTATTAAAAACTTCCATTTTTAGTCTAAGAACAGAAAAAACGCCAAAATTGGCGTTTTTTCATAAAGAAGGAGGAGATTGGATGAAAAAGTATACTTGACTTTCGTCTCGTATATTTATTTTGTACCTATATTATGTTGCCCCTTCCTTAAATCGTCATTAAAATACCCTTTTCTTTTTTGAATTATATGTGTTTTTTGTGTTTTCCAAAAGGAAGTATAACAGGATGCTCAAAAATACCCTTTTGATAATTTCTGCCATTTGGTGCGTGTATTAATATCTTTTTCTTTCCGTCCAAAGTATTAAACACCATGCCGTGTCCGCCATCATTGTCGTAAATGAGTTCGTCTTGAACCCACTCGTCGAACAGTCCGCCCTTGCTGGACGCAGAAAGCAACATATACGCCTTCTTTCCGCCTACCGTTGACCACAACATCTTTAACGTTTCTCCGTCTTTATATAGGAACGGACCATCCGTGATTTTATTTGGATTTATTCTTGGATAAAAAACATTCGCACTTGCCTTAAAGAGTAGTTTATCCGTGCTAACGTCTATTCCGCTTCCGTCGTTAAGGAGTTTTACTGCTCTTACGTGTCCGTCTTTTGCTTCCACCCACTCGTAGCAATATACAACATACTTCTCTCCGTTTTCTTCATACAACGTGCCGTCCAAAGAGAACATATCTTCCGGCGTCACTCTTGCGATAAACTCGTATTTTCCGTCCACTTCTTTGCTCTTAAAAAGATACGTTCCACGCTTTTTGCCCTTTGGCTCTAGTGTTACAAATAGCCAGTATTCGCCGTCTACTTCATGTATTTCGGGAGCCCAAAAGCAAGAATATTCGCTTAGCCCATCTTCTCTATCAACAATCAACACAGGGCCTTCCCAGGTCTTTAAATCCTTGCTCTTATAAAGCGGAACGCCATATCCATCGGAAATGTTTTCATGCGAAATCGTACCTGTCAAATAATAGGTATCCCCTTTCGTAATTATATATGGGTCTCTCAAATGCAGTTCTTCCAGCATATAATCTTCGCCGTAAGGAATAGGCCATGGGGGTGCAACTTTTTTGTTTCCTTTAACCTTTAAAAAATCTAATATGCTCATATTTATTCGTACGTATCCAGTGCTGATTGTAGTCTTTCTTTAACCTTATTCGCTACGTCTTTGGGTGCTACTACCCTAAGGGTTCCGCCAAATCCCATAACCCAAGCTATAAAGGTAGGTGATATTTGTGCTTCCACTTCAAAAACAAGCTTCCCGCCTATTTCTTTTAGTTTTACGTCGTCTCCGAACTTATCGAAAACTCCATCAACTGCCGTTTTGTCCACTTCCAAAACTACCTTCTTAGGAGCTCCAACGTACATGCCGAAAAGTTGCTTTTTATGTTTCTTTATATCAAAGTTCCTGCTTTCCTTCGTTTCCTTAATTGGCTCGTTTATCATCCTAAGGCTTTCCATGCGGTCTATGCGATAATGTATTATGTTGCCGTGCTTATCGTCATAGCACATCAAATAATATTTGTCGTCACAGAAAACCGTTGCCAGCGGATTGACCACGTATGGCTTGTTCTTATGTTGATAAACCTTTTCCCCTTTTTCATTATATTTAAAATAATAAAATGAAATTTGTTTTTGTTTTTCTAGGGCAAGAGCTATTTCGTTTATAGTATAGAACACCTTTTCGTTGGACGATTTGACAGTGTTAAATGCGACTATATTTCTCTTTAGCACTTCGCCTTTTTTAGCTCCGGCAAGACCTGCTATCTTTTTGACGAGTTGCTCGCTCTTTTTCTCCGATATAAACTTGGAAGCAAGCACGGCATCCATTAAAATTTGGAGTTCCGGGACGTCAAACGTTCTCTCCATTACGTAGTATTCGTTGCTCGTGGAGCGATTTACGCACACTTCATATCCGTTGGCGTTCAAAATCTTGACGTCTTCATATAGCGTCTTACGGTGGCAGGGAATTCCTTCTTCGCCCAGTCGCCTGATGATTTCTTCCGTCTTTAACGGATTTTCTTCATCGGACTCTCTATTAAGGATTTCCCAAATTTTTAGTATTCTTATTTTGTTCTTTTCATCCATTTATGCAAACACCTTTTGTAGCTTTGCCATCCACTTAGCTATCTTCTTTTCATCATATTCAGTGGGTATTTTCTTAGCGGTATTCATAGCTCCTACACCCTTGAGCAATGCCCCGACAACGCTTAGAACGAACGGGAGTTTCTTTACCGCAAGGCGTAATTTTTTGCATACGTCTTTTGCCGTCATCTTTCCGCCTTCGCCACCGGTTAGCATCTTAATATCATCTTCGGTTATGAATCCGGACTCTATAACATACTTGATATCGTCGTTATCCGCAACGAGTATTTTACGCTTCATGCAATCCACTAAGAAATGTTCGCTTGCTACCTTTTGATAATATTTTACTTGATATTTCCACAAGGTTTCCACTCCTACGGACGACTCTGCATTTATGGTTTCGCCCAGCATTTGTCCCGCTCTTAGTGAGCAAGCAATTCCCGAGCCTATTAGCGGTATGGTCATAAACGCTGCATCACCAATTGCAACGTAGCCTTCTCCCACCATTTTGAGCAAAGGATAACGAATAGGAATTCTTGCCCTTCTGCCACCATAAACGATATCGTCACCGATTATTGGATGCAATTCCTTTAGTTTAGCAATAGATGAATCTATCTCTTCTTGCGGTAGGCTTCCTATTCTTCCTATTAGTACGTTTTCCGTACCATCCGGCTCGCATACTACCCAACTTATACCAAGAGCTCCTTCCGGCTTCAAATAGACCAAGCGACGATATTTTTCGGGTTCGGGTTCGCCTTCTCTCTTGTTAAAGTGTGCACGATAAACGTTAAAAGCTTCATCGGGATTTGCGGATTTTATGATACCCATACTCTCTGGTAAAGATGCCCTAAACTTAGAATCCATACCGGAGCAGTCTATAACCAAATCGGCATAAACGTTCTCTCCGCAAGCGACTACGCCCTTGACTTTTTCGTCTTCTATGATAAGTCTTTCAACGCTGGTTTCATAAATTATTTTTGCTCCCTTTTCTTCTGCCCTAGTTGCAAGCATATCGCCAAAAGTGTGACGATATACGCCCCACTCCATCTTGTCTTCATCTTGATATATGAACAAGGGCTTATCGCTAAACGGTGCCAAAAAAGATACGTTTTGCACTCTATGGCTGTCGCCGGGAATGAGAACTTCGAGTTCATCAAACACGTTATACTCAACGTCGTCACGCCAGTCGTAACTTATCTTACCTTTGCACGAACGCTCGTAAACCGTAACGTCATGCCCGCCTTCTGCTAGCACTTTTGCCGATTGCAATCCGCCTATGCCGGCACCTATAACAACTATTTTCATTTTCGTTCTCCCTTTTGAAAATTTGTTCGTTATTATTATATAATAACTCCGCCCGTTTGTAAATAGGGGTTGTCCCCGTTTTTTGCCAACTCATAAAAACACAATTGCATCTACCCAAATGAAATAATCTATGCTATAATGATTTCATGATTAAGAATTATCAAGAACTCGTAGAAATAAAAAACCAATCCGGCGGGCTTGCTGTTGCTTTCGGATGCTTTGATATTTTGCATTACGGACATCTTAATTTTGTCAATTCCGTATTAGAAAAAACGTCCCTTCCGCTTGCTTTGGGCGTACTTCCGGACGTTTACGTTAAGAACACAAAAGGAGAAGGTCGTCCAGTCCACACCGAAAGTGAAAGAGCTAGCACTCTCGATAGTAACGCACAACACGACTACACCTTTATTGTGAACGAAAAAGGCGACTTTGAGTTTTATAAATCCAAATTCAATCTAACTCACGGTAAACTACTATGGGAATACGCATTGAACGCCTTGTATAAAATTAAGCCCACCGAATTTTATTATTCGACGGACTTCAAAATGACTAAAGAAATTCTCATGGTGTTTGACGAATTAAAGATAAAACATTATGCCGTTCCATATACTGAAGGCATTTCTTCTACCGCCATAATCGAAAAATGTCATTTGCCTAAATAGGAAGCCAAGTAAACGTAATTCGCAATAGACGTATCCATATAGGGCATATCCAGTTTGCGAGATATCATCATCATTGCACTAAATCTTGTAACAAAGTATAGAAGCACGTTAAAATTCAGTGCTTCTTTTTTGTTTTCCATTGTCTCCTTATCGCCATAATAAGCTAATAAAAATCTATTGATTTCACCATCGGTCAAAAGAGTGGGATAATGCACCAAATAGGAAACTAAATCAAATTCCGGATTATTGTAGGTGGAAAGTTCCCAATCGTAAAGCTTAATAGACGGAGTCGTCGTCATGTTGTTTATTGTCAAATCCCCGTGACACACGCACCTACCAAAAGACGCCATTTTCTCATACGTTTTGCCATAGTCTTCGGCAAGTTTTCTTGCCTTTATGAGAAGCTCGTTAGGAAAAGCAGGAAAAACTTTTTTCACGCTCTCTATTAAAGCAAGCGAGAGCTCCTTCGCTTGCAAGTAGTCTTCCTTAACGTGAACGTTTGCTCCCACTTTAACGGCATCTTCCAAGCGTGGATATTCTCCATGTATTTTCTTTAGTAGTTCAGCAAGCTCTTCGTCCTTCGGTTCCCTAGAAATCTCCAGCTTTTCCATGATGACTATTGAACGTGTTTTATCGCTTTGGGCTCCGTAAATCTTTGGTAAGGATTCCTTAACAACGCTAAACGCAGAATACACCTTTTGCTCTCTTACTACACTATCTCTAATATAAAAAATGTATTTGCCCTTTTTATAATGCTTAAAAAACTCTTCCGAACCAAAATAGTTCATAGCATCGCCAACGTTACTTTCAAACTGTCTCGACTTCATTTTTACGACGTATTCTCGTCCTTCTACAACGGCCTTCAATAAGGTTTCTTCTCCGCCGTCTTCCAATCGTGCAGTCATATTTCCCGTAGCTTTAAGTCGTTCCAAGGTTACTTCGCTACGGGTATTTAGCACTCTTTTTATGAAGTCTTTTATTTCGTCTTTAGAGTATATCATCTTCGTACTTTTCTATGGTTGCCATAAGCTCTAGGTATGCTTGGTATACGAGTTTTCCAAAAGAACTATCATCACGAAGCAATAGCTTTTCTACCGAACGATAAAACTCGGCAACGTCCCTACTTACTCCCCTTCTCACTTCTATGAACTTCTTTGCAGAAAGAATATTAATTCTCCTTATGCGATAATAATGTTTCAACTTGTTTTCGTTCAATAGATGTGCCTTATACGATACAAAACATTTTCTCCAAGAAAGTTCCCCGTCATCGTAATAAGGAATTTCTATATCCGTCCTATCGTCGTTATAATACCTTAACGCCATACCACAGTTTAGGAGAGCAAATTTCTCATCCGCTATCATTTCGTCGTAATACTTTTGCTCGTCGTTTTCATCTCCGCAAGCTAAAAGAGAATGCAGGCAAAGTATACGCATCGTCACGTCGGTGGTGCCTTCATAAATCTTCCTTACGAATCTTGCAACCTTTTGGAATCTATTAAGCCTATGCAAATGGTTAAAAATAGACAATACTTTGACGTAATCGTTTTCTTCTACGTCTTCATACAAATCCACCAATGCATCATAAACGTCATCCACACCTTCTTCTTCAAAGACGTCTGTTATAAAAGCGTTTATTTCCTTGTTGAAAGTGCGGTCGAGCATATGGCCAACTTCCCTTTCTTCCAAAACTCTATCCACGAAATCTCTGGCGATTAGATATTCCTTGAACATTTCATGAACAAAGGTTAAAACCCCGCTTTCATTTTCTATTGTGAAAATGTCAAGCATCACCCTAACGTCTCTTTCTTCAAGGTAAGTTTCTTGTGCAATCTTTTCTGCAAGCTTTTCTCTCGTGAGCAATCTCTTGCGTGTCGTTGAATATAGTTTCCAAGCAAGACTCTTTAACGCAACGTTTCCTTCTTCCGTCGTTAACGCAAGCATCTTCTTTTCTCGTTCACGCTTTATAATTCTACCTATTATACCACCCAGCGTGCTAGACACCTTTAAAGAAAGATTTTCATCTACATCATCAAACTCTGCCGTGGCAAGATAGTAAGTGAGCACTAGCACTTTAGAGAATATTTTTTGACCTTTAATTTTATCCACTATGAGCTTTGCTTCTTCTTCATCACAGCCACGTGCCTTAAGCAAAAAGTTGACGGCATATTTGCCTATTTCCCTTTCTCCAAATGGTTTAACTTCTATTACACTGTTTACTTTTGAAGAAACTTCATCGACGTAGAATCCCTTAAAACACGTAGTTCTCATGGACATAATGAGCGTGCTTTTTTCGTTAATGCCAAGTATCGCTTCTGTTATTAAACTAGAGTTTAGCTCACTGCTTTTTTCATCGAGAGCATCATAAAGATAAAGCGGGGACGTGTTTTTGCAAAAGGCTTTTAGTACTTCTGCATCCACCTTTAAAGATGCTTGTTCTACTATGTCGCCTATCACTTTTTCATAATCGAATTCCAGCGTTTTAGCACTGTTCAGGCTCTTGAATATTGGTATTTGGTTGCCTAGTTCCCCATTTAGTGCCTTTTCTGCATATTCCTTAAACAACCTATACATTAGGGTGGACTTACCGCTTCCACTCTCGCCGTGGAGCACGCTAACGCTACCTTCTTCCAATAGCACTTCGTTTAGGTCGTCAAAATACGGAGCACCATTTAAATATAGCTTTGGCTCTACAAAATACTCATTTACTATGGTATCCATCTTCATTATTAAGGTGGAACCGGAGTGTGCCTTTTTAAGCCTTTCTATTTCGTATTTGATTATTTTTTCTTTTAGTTCCTTGTGCTCTAAGATTACCGGTTTGCTTTCGTCCAAACCAAGAGCTTTTAATAGCACGCCTTCGGTATAATCGGAGTAGCTTCTTGCACCTTCATAGGTTATATAATCGATGTAATAAATCCTTTCCGCTCTTTCCTTTCCGAGCAGTTTTTCAAGGAGTTCTTTCTTTTCCGCATCCCAAGAAAAGCTCTTATGTGCTACCGCTAGTATGTTTTTATCCGGGTAACAAAGCACCGTTTTTAATTCATATAAAACTTCATCATTTTCACGGGTAAGGCCGTCTATAAAATAGTCGGTAAGGACGATTATAAAGGTGGAGCATTCGTCTATTGCCCTTTCTTCTTCCTTCCTATAATTAGTGCCGTAAACACGATTTCTTTGCGAAGAAAAATAGGTGTTCTTGCCTTGCCTATCGCTGAGCGTACGGAAAATTTCGGCACCTATCGCACCGCCTAGTTCGGCATCGCCCCTAAAGCAAACGAAATATTCCGTCTTATTCATTTTCGCATTCCCCTACCATTTGTTCTATTTTCTTTGCACAATCCATAGCATAACTCAAATACTCGTATTCGTCTTTCGTCTTACTTGCATCTTTAGAGCCGTGAACTTCCAGCGTTATGCCCTTAATAAGTGGCATCTTTGCAATCCTAGAACATATTTTTGCCCAGTCACAGTTGCCTTCAAAAGGCATATAGTGGTCGTCGGTTTTACCAAAGTTATCGTGAAGGTGTAGTAACGCCACACGATTAATGCACTCTAAAACGTCAAAGTCATTGGGATAATAAATGTTATGGTGGCCGGCATCATAGCAAACCTTCACGCTCTCCGGCATCCTTTCCATAACGCCCCAAAAGTAATCTAGTCGCCTTAAGTTTTCTATGCATAGCGTAAGACCACATTTTTCGTAATATTCCGCAACCTTTAGTATGCGGTTAAACCCGATTTCACTCATGGGCGGTGGTTCCGGGCTCGAAGAAATATGCATGGTTAGTTTATCTACTCCTATGCTTTTTGCATAGTCCGCCCCTTTTATCATTTGTGAAAAATAAAAATCACCACGCTCTCCGGACAACCATAAATCGTTAACAACGTTCCTAAATGGAAGATGTATACTTTCTACTTCCAACCCGCTTTTTAGAGCAAAGTCAATTTCGTCATAAAAACTAGGCGTACGTTCAAAAAGTGCCATTACCCCATCAAAGCCCACTGCTTTAACGAGTTCTACACTGCGTTTATAATCGCCTTCAAAGCCATAATAAAAAGATATGTTCTTTTTCATTTTTTCTCCACTAAGCACGCCCAGTCTTTCATAAGTTTTTCTAACGTATACGTTGCATTTGCCGGCGACGTTGACGGCAGACACACCGCTTCTATGCAAAGCGAAGGCAAAACGTATTTATCGTAATACTTTTTTGCCGTTTTACCATTAACGAAAATTCTCTTAACGTTAGAATTGTTTAGTATTATCGTCAAATCGTTCGGCTTAACGTTTCTTATTGAACTATCACTGGAGCCCACGATTTCGCAACTTTCTATTACGTCCCATACCGCAATCCCTAAGGATGATAAGAGTGCTTTTTTCTCGCTCACGCTACTTGGCTCTTGTTTGCCATCGAGTCTTGAAAGCACCTTCCAAAACCTATTTTGTGGATGTCCGTAAAAGAAGCTTTGCTCTCTTGATTTGACCGACGGAAAAGAACCTAGCACGAGAACTTGGGAGTTTTCGTCGTATACGGGTGGTATGGGATGATGAATAAGTTGATACCTTTCGTCTTTATCCGTTTTATCTTTCCGCTTTGCCATATCAAAATATTACCATAAAAGCTATGCTTTTACAACCCTAATTTTAAAACACCCTAGAGATATATCTTTTCAAAAGCGTACGTATCTTCTACGCTAACGGCTAGAGCGTTTATAGTTGTGAGCGTTACGCTGGGGCTAACGTCTTTCGGCATCCAAGCAGAATAACCGCTTGGAGACGAAAGTTGATAATATCTTCCTTCGTAATACGAGCATAAATCGTTTCCGTGTTGATGTCCGCAAGAAATGAGCGTAAGCAATTCTTCACCGGCAAACATATTATCTAAAATTGCGTTTTTGGGTATCGAAGAATAGGAATCTGAGAGCCTTTTTGGCATATTTTCGTACTCCTTCCCGTTTTCATAAGCATCTTCAAAGGCAGGTGTTTGCATGTGCATAAAGAGTGACGTGCGAACCCCACGACGTATTATTTCTTCCTTTAAACGTGCCACTTGGCTTTCTCTAAGATGGTCGTAACTTCCGGTGATTTTCGGTTTTCTCATACCGCTATCCATAAACGCAAGAGTATGCACCCTTTCTCCGCCACGGGTTACGTCAACGCAAAATTGCAAGTCGCCGTATATTCCTTCCACGTTTCCCGCAAGAAAGTGCTCGTAGCGTAACATATATGCTATCACGTCTTGGTTAGAGCCGTCTATTTCACCATCGTTGTTGCCGGGCGTAAAAGTCCACGGTACGTCGTATTCTTCCACCAATTGACAAATCTTCTTTATTGCGTTCTCCTTGTCGTAAGCGGGATTTAGACTGAACCCTTCAACCAGGTCTCCGGCAAGCACTATGAAGTCAACGTCCGTCTTATTAAGGATGCTTTTGAGTCCTGCAAGCGTCTTGACGTCATCCGCTGTTTCACCATTTAGAAGGTGCGTGTCATTAATCTTAAGAACCTTTAGAGTGCCGTTTTCATCCGTCTCTACAGAGTAGTTATAACCAGCATAAATTTCGTCATAATCATCTTCCAGCGGTAACTTGTTCGTCCAAGCTCTACCGCCTACGTAAGCTCCAAACGAAGCCCCCGCAACAGCGATTATAACGAGTACAATGATTAATATTTTTCTTGTGTCACACTTTGATATTTTCATATCGTTCTTCCTTTATTACAACAACTTTACGGTATATCCGCCAAACGAATACACGGGTTGGTCCTGCCTTACGCCACGTGGACAAAAGTCCGTAGTGATAATTTGCGAACCGCACTTTTCCGCTAGAGCATATCTTTCTTCGCTTACCTTGGGGTAATGGTCGGCACGAGTTCTCACTATATAGTTACCACTTTCAAAAACGTCCTTTCTCTTTATCGTCTTTTTGGGATTGTTGTCAATTATAAACGATGCGTATTCTCTTTCTCTTTGCTTATATAAGAGCGACGGAAACATTGCTTGCGTACGTAAAGTATCGTCACGAGCGACGTAGTCTTCCGTCATTTTTGTTTCATGAAGTATGACGACGATTTTGCCCAGCATATCATTGAGTGCCATCCAGCTATTGTCTTCTCTCATTTCTTTGAAGGTTTCGTAAGAGCCCAGCATATCTCCGGGAGTAATGAGCTTGTCGCCCAACTTTTCTTTTAGAAGTGCATCAAAGGCATCCGCATGCTCTATTCCAAATATTTTTAATTCGTCAAGTGGGGCTACGTCTTGCTTGGCTTCTATTATGATGCTTATTGGTAAATGCCCTGGGTTGTGGTTAGACCACATAACTATTTCTTCCAGCGTGGTTGCAAAATCCAAGCAACTGGTCGCACTATCGAAAACGGGTTTATGCATGACGGTAAAGGTCGTTTGCGTGCCTGTTTCTTTTGCTTCTACGTCTATTTCTATGCTCCTAATACCATTTTCAAATTGCATGGTAAGAGTGTCGTTTACAAAATCGTTTTTATTAAAGTTTTTTAAGCCCAACGCAAGAATCTTAAATGGTAATTGGAAATCCTTGGTTGCTTCCGTTGCAAGCCGTTGATAGCTATTATGGGTAGCCAAAAATGCAACTTCGTTATACTTAACTCCGCTTTCTAATGCTTGTGCCAAATCAAAATTACAAAAGGTTTGTTCCCCTTTTGGCGTATAATTCTTATAAAACTCGTTCTTTAAATAAGCCATATGCTCGGCTTGGAAACGCTCGTTGTCTACCTTGTTTAACGCATAAACGTCTTTTGCATATTCCCATAAACCTATGGAAACAGCTCCTGCAACAATCACCACAGAGACAACGACAACAACTACTATCTTTATAATTTTCTTAAGTAAATCTCGGTTCATTTTTTACCATTGTACTATTCGTCAAACTTTATATTTTTAAATAGGTCTCCAAGAGTAGCCTTCGGCATTTCGGTTACGTATTCTTTAATACCTGTCTTTGATGCCTTTCTTTCCTTATATCTTTTTGCCAAATCATCGTGGTTTACCTTCAAGATATCAAGAAACTTTTCTCTGGACATGAGCTCAAGTTTGCCGTTTTTAACTTCTTCCATCACGAACATTTCTCTTCTATCAAGCACGTCGTCTTCTTCCATTTGCACAAAATAATGGCACTCTTTAAGATTTGTTTCGTATCTGCAATTGTGCTTTGAAAGAATATGAATTAGTTCCAGGGTTTCTTCAAAGTAAGCGTTTTCATACGTCATGCTAAAGCACAACTTTTTGTCCGTCAATTCGCTTTGGATGGGCTTTCCTTTTTTATGCAAACTCCTTGCTAGATTTTTAATTTCGTGTTGCTTGTTAAGCATACTACTCGTTTGTGACTTACCGCAAATGCTCGGTATCTTTTCTTCTACGTCCTTCAACTCCACGCCGGATTCACCGGCAAGTTTTTGTATCAATTGACAAACCAAGTAGGAATCTTCATCGCTTCTATGCAAAAATACGGGCTTTTTCAAATTGTATTTTTCTATCGCCCTTTCAAGTGAAATGTTGCCGTATTCCTTGTGGACGTATTCGCTAAAAGCTTGGCTATCAACAAAAGAGAAATCTATTTCGTCAAGTCCGTAACGTGAACAAGCGACTCGCAAAAACTTACAGTCGTTTTCGCCGTCGTGTGCCACGTTAACCATATCGGGCGACTCCAACAATTCTTTGATTTTATTATAATAAAACGGGAAAGTTGCACACATTTTATAGTAAACTTCCGTGTAATACAACTCTATTCCCGGCCTTCCACGCCTTTCGAAGACTTCAAACCTTGATTCCGGATTCATCGGTATGACTTCTCGTTTAAGCACGTTGTAGTTTTCATCCGTTATGACGTACCCAAACTCGCACATACGCAAGCCATCAGAACATTCAATATCAAAAAACAAATATTTCATCTACTTTTCCTTATCTTTCGCAAATTCGTATCGTCCTTTATATTTTAACACGATACTACAACCAATTCAACACCAAAACCGATAAAAAAGACGCTATATAGCGTCTTTTTCCCTTTCGGTTTTAAGAGATTAGTAGTTATACTTTTCAAGCATGGTTTCTAATTCTACCAATATTCTCTTCACTTCTTCTACGTCAACGTTTCTTGTTGCTCTATATAGGGCAAGTCTCTTGACGTTAAAGCATCTATCTATGACGCTTTGTGTACTTGCCTTGAAGGCTTCCATTATTTCATCAAAAACAGCTTCCAGTTCAACTTGAAGTTCACTTGCAGTAACTTCTTCGTCTGCAACGCTTACGTTTAAGCCGTATTTTTGAATTTCTTCTTCCGTAAAATACTGCTCGACGTTCTTTATGAACGATTCCAAGCACTCCTTCAAGCCATCATATTCAGTTTCCAAGTCTTTTTGAGCACGTTTTAACTCGTTTTCCTTCTTGGTCTTTTCAAATCCAAGCTTATTCAAAGAACTTTCCGCCGTCTTATATTCTCTAATAGACTTTTCCAGATTATCATATATCTCGCCGTCCATTTGGAAGATAAACTTAGGTCTACCAAACATGGGCACTTCCTTTCTTTCCCAGTATTGTATAATCTTTCTGAGCTGTTTTAGAGTTTCTTGATAATCTCTATGATTCTTTTCGCTTGCACGAATAGCCCCTTCTTGTTGGAACCTATAGTTGTCGTTTTCGTTCAACTTTACCGGGCTACGAGAGATTATGCTCTTACCTTCGCTGATTCTTCTACTGCATTCTTGTGCAAAGGCTTCCAACAATCTTATTCTTCCTTTAACACCAAAATATTTGCGTCCGTCCTTGCCGAGAACTGAACCCCTATTGACAAGTTCATCACCCGTTTGTTCAGCTTCTTTCTTATCGTTTTCCCACTGAGCCATATTCATATCGATTTTTTGAATTTCGCTTTTCGTGGATGCGATTTTAGCTTGTAAGTCGGTTATAGTGGAAAGCTTTTTATCAAGTTTGGGGAACTGCTTCCTTTGTTCAGCTAGCAATACCATGGCGTCTATCTTGCCGTTTTTAAAGCAATCTATAAGTTCATTACACTTTGCTTCTTGGGCTCTTTCCAGCCTTTGAGCTTTTTCTTCCTTTTTGAACTCTTTAAGGTTTTCAAGAACGTCCTTTGTGCCTTGGGTTACTACGGCATCGTTACTATCCGTTAACACCGCACTTGCAACTTCTTGCAATATTCTTTCTTTTACGTCTTGGGCTCTTTCTTCAACGTATGCTTTTGCATCGACGCTACCATCTATTACAGAGAACAAGTCTTTGTTTGCAAAGTAATCTTTTTGGGCTTTAACAAGCTTATTATATTCTTCTTCAACAAAGTACGTATTTTTAAAGCCTTCAAACTCATCGAAAGCGACAAAAGAAATACTGCAGTCATCGTGGGTGGTGGGCTTGTATTCAGCATGCCATAGTTGAGCAAATTCTTCAAAGGATTGGGCTTCCTTTAGAGCCTTTAGCATAACTTCTTCTACGCCGATATTGTCGATAGGGTCAAAAGGGTCGAAGAAACCGTCGCTACAAGCGAATATCGCACTGCCTTTGGGAAGCTTGTATGCCTTATAACGCAATATAGTATTTGTACCACGTCCTTTGCTGATGGCAAACAAGTTGTTGATGGCTCCGGAGTTATCTTCGTCGTCAACGGTTAGTTGTACTAATCCTTTGCCGGGAATTAAAGCGTGTCCCCTAGAGTCGCCTGCCCATATAACTTCCACGTTTAGACCATCTTCCATTTCTTTATACCTTATTGCAACCAACGTAGTGGGCAAAATGGATTGGCCTGATATTTCTGCGTCTTTGAGTTCAAAGCCTTTTTGGGTATCGAGTAATCCTTGATATACGAATTTAACCAGCTTTGCTCTTTCGATTTCATTACTTAAATCCATGTCGCCATTTGTTCTAAGGTAATAAACGGTTCTTGCAATAGCAATACGAGAACCCCAGAGAGCCGACGTATCCGATGCTTCGTCAGACATGGGTTTTACCATTTCATCTATCCAGCTTCTAAACTCTTCATCTAGTTCCTGTTTATCAAGCTCGCTTCCTTCCGCTTCGTTTATAACAGTTTCTTTGCCTTCGCTAATTACTTCTTCCAAAACTTCTACGCAAGTTTCCTTTTCTTCCAAAGCCACAACTTCTTGTTTGTTAGAATCGGTCTTTTCCGTAAAATATTCGGGTAAAAAGGTGGTTTTTAGCGTTTCTGCAAAATCGCCCTTTTTGCATTGCTCTTCTATTACGTGAACAAAAGAGCCGGAGCCACCCAAGCCATCCGCTACTGCGATTAGTCCGCTTTTTTCTTCGGCATCTACGTAAACGTACGGCTCAGCGTCTTCATTTTTTTGTACTTTGTAAAATCTAAAATAGTTAGTACTCATTTTCTTCCTTTATATAAATTGCATTATTTTGATGTATCCTATGTTGACAATCGATTCTTTTTCCGTTCCGTCAACCATATGAACAACTCTATATTTGTGTTGACCGCCTTCATCAACTCTTTCTATCTTGGCAACGTTTCTCTTAGCAAGATTTGCTTGATTGTATGCACTTCCGTGTTCCGGCCAAGGCGTATCCGCATCGATAGTAACGGTGGCAACGGCTTTAGGCTTTGCAATACCACGGCTAAGAAGTCCTTGCCTGCTGGTCGTATAACCCTGTCCGCCTATCGTTCTTATAAAATAGAACTTCTTAACACCTAAGTCTTTGGGCTCGACTGCGACTATGCCAAGCTTTGCTATTTCGTCTGCAGACACAAGCTCAATAGTCTTTTCATCTTCCGGGAAAAGAACTCCCAGCGTTATGGGTTTTGCCTTTGCGAAGCCCTTTTCTATTAGCTCTTCGATAGTCAACCTTTGCTCGCTTCCGTCCGCCATCTTGATAGCGTACTTATAAGCACCGGCATCATATACCTTTTTGAATCCCTTGACGTTCTTGGCTTTTAGCTCGTCTTTGTCTAAATCTTCAACTACGTTCTTGTGAAGGCTGTGAAGTTCTAATTCGAACTTGGAGCTGGTTCCAATACCATTAAAGTGGTCGCTTACGTCCAACCTATCGCTAAGTGCTTCTATTACTTGTTCGGCAGTCGGTCTCATTGCGAAATCTTTTTCCAACATCCAACCTAGTAGTGCCGTGAACTTACAATCGTTGTTAGAACCAAGCGATACGTCGAACTTAGAGTCTAGCTTAATGGGCGTTCCCATATATACCGCTTCGCCAACAGGACAATCGTCACCAACTACCACAGGGAAATCTCCCGTCCATAGTCTATGGAAAATTAAAGCAAGAGTAAAGATGTCCGTCTTATTGGTAATTTGCGACTCGTCCGTTTCTTCGCCTTCTTCGTTGTTGAAGTTGTTTATTGCGATTTCAGGACTTTGGTATCCCGGGGAGAATACAACGGGTAGCTTAAGTAGTGGCATACCATCGGCTCCCTTTCTTACGCCATAGTCGCTGGGATAAGACGAATCAAAGTCGATTAGGTACGGAACAAGCACTCCCGAATTGTCTTGGATTAATACGTTCTTTTCCTTCAAGTCCCCGTGCGTTACGCCCGCAACGTGTGCCTTTTTGATTAACTCTGTAATATCCAAACAAAGCTTAACGAACGTGGCTTGGTCTAGTGCCGTATAGTCAACGTTTTGAGCTTCGTTGGGGATTGCACGAGTTACCGTGGTAAACATATTGTCATCCCAAAAGTTTTCTTCTTCCGTTACGATATGGTCCTTATCAATAGTTATTCCCGCTCTGGAAAACAACCTACGGATTTCTTCTTGCTTTGTCGTCAAGGAATCGGCTATTGCCTTTTGCTCGGAATATATTGGTTCCGGGATGGTGCGAGAAGGCAATCTCGGACCCATCGTATACCTTTTAATGAAATACTTTTGACCGCCGTATTCACCAATTACAAACGCTCCGTTACCGGTAACCTTCCAATTGATTACGCCATCGACGACGTCTGCGGGATTTATTTCATATTTAGAATGATATTTCATTGCTACTCCTTTAATTATCTTTAGCTTTGAGAACTAGCACTTGCACATAGGATTTTGAGAATACCATCAAACGAAACGTCTGACATACCTTTATCGGCTACTACCGGTTGGAACGATGACCTATTAAGCACTCTTGCAAGGTCTTCATACTTTGAACCGGCGGGAGCAAACATAACGATTCTCTTACCCCTTTCCGTCATCTTGTTTGCATTACCGAGCTTACAGAACCAGGTGTTGATTAAGGCGTCTTGGGTCAATCCGGTAGGATAACCCGTTCTTGCATCCTTTTCACCAAACCCTATAGCATCGGTATCGGTAAACAATACGATAACTTGTCTGTCGTTGGTGCCCTTTGCCTTGAACTCTGTCGTCATTGCTGATTGAAGAGCTTCTAGGCCACTTTCTTTTTTGTCTCCGCCACCTATTGCTTTGATGCCGTTAAGATATCTTTCGAAATCATAATCTTCATCCGGGAGTTCGAAGAATCTGCTCTTTACCAATCCTTCTACGTCGCATTCTAGGTCACGGAATACTATAACCTGCACTCTCAACATATCTACGTCACTGTTATAATCGTTTACTATACTTTGATAAAAGTCTTTGTAGAACGTTCTAGCGTGATTTCTGATATTATCGATACACGGTCCCATACTACTAGTTCCGTCTATGCAGAAAACTATATCGATATTTCTTCCTTTTCTTAGTTGGTTAAATCCCATTATTTTCTCCTTAAGCGTTGTTACCTGACTTTCTTAAAATGTCTGCTATTTGAGCAAACGTGCTGGTTAATTGTGCACTGCCACCGGTGGGCGGACCGTTTATGGTTCTCATTTTCGATAGCGAATATTCATCAGCACCCGTTATACCAACAGCCATAATTTCCGCATCTCCTTTTGCCAGCACGGCATCTCTTGCCCTTATAGCTGCATTTAAATCGAAGAATTCACCGTCTGTTACAAAGATGATGAAAACCGGATTCTTTGCTCTCATTACGTCTGACCTGATGTAATCAAAGGGGCTATCTGCACAAGTTCCACCACCAACGTTACAATTATCGTTTTCATACGTTCTTAAAGCGGAACTTATTTTCGATACGCTGTTTTCGCCTTTGAATAGATACGTTGCACTATTTGCCCAAGGAACAAAACTATAAGTATTATTCATATCTTGTAGCTGTTGTACCAGCGAAGTTACAGCCCTTGATGCTTCACGTCTATCGCTCGTTGACATACTGCCAGATGCATCCATCAAAAAGTAAACGTCGAAAGCTCCGGTGTTGTTTTTAACAATTTCCAAGCCCGAACAATATAAGCATTGGTACCATAGTTCGCCTTTCTTAACGGGACAACCCCTGCTCTTATCGCACGACATGGGCGTTCTGCTGTTGGTCGTTGCACAACTCTTTAGGTGGCTAGATACTTCCGGAAGAGCGTCGTTAAAATCGGTATTGATTTGACTTGCTATAGCATCGTCGATATCATAGAAGTTAACTACTTGGTCTCTTCCGTTGTTTTTATCTATTGTTACAAGTCCGTATTTTTTGGACTTGGGGCAATACGTTTTAACGTATTTTTTGTTATCTGTGCTCATCTTTTCTCCTTGTTTGCCGACCTGCTGACTATCTTTAATCGGATTTCCTTTTCTTCTTTAGAAATTTTGTTTTGACTGCCTATCGTACGTTATGAAGCTGCACTTGCAGATGCTACAACAATCTTTAGGATTTCATCAAAGTCGATATCCGCAAGACCTGCATCCATTTGTACGGGCTTGAATACGCTACGATTGAATTCTGCTTGCATGCTTTCGTAAACCGTTCCGGCGGGAGCAAACATGACGAGTCTCTTGCTTCTTTCTTTGAGCGAGAATTCGCTTTGTCCCAGGAAGTCGGGGCGAGTGCCGTACCAAGCTTTTACGAGACCATCTTTATCGACCATGTTCTTAGGATAGTCTGCAGAAGTTTCTCTTGCCTTCAAGGGTACTGCATCGGCGTCGGTGAAGAGAACTATAACTTGTCTGTCCTTGTCGCCTTTTGCGTTCCACTTGGAAGCCATTGCGGTAAAGATGGCTTCTAATCCGTTTTCGGGATCGTCGCCACCGCCGTCTGCGATAATACCGTTAAGATGCGTTTCATAATCGGCATCGTCACCGGCAGTAATATCGAACCAACGGCTCTCTACCATTGCGTTGACACCATCGCATTCATAGTCACGGAAAGTGATAACCTTTAAGTTCAAAGAATCGACGACACTACCGGATTCCGTCATTTTTTGAACGAAGTCTTGGTAGAATTTCTTCGCATTGCTCTTAACCTTATCAAGACACGGGGTCATGCTTCCGGTTCCATCGATGCAGAAAACGATGTCAATGTTTCGTGATGCGTTACTATTTAGTCCCATTTTTTTAATCTCCTTTTTGGGTTTTTTATTTTTCTTTTTTGGGCTTTCCCGCCCTTGTGAGTATAGTATAGCATTGCGGTATACCCGAGTCAATGAACCCGTTTTTCGACAAATACCAGTTTTTTGTTCATTTAAAAAATTTCTTCTACTTCTTATATTTTTCTTGTAAAAAATACAAATTTTGCGTGTTTTCCTTTAAAAATGGTCGCTTTTTATGCTTGTGCCTAAAAGTTAGCAATAAAAAAACAGGTCCCATATGAGACCTTACGTTTATTTCTTTTCCAATTATTAATTGTGCTTAGAAACCTTAAAACTTATGTTAATGCTTTGCGTTATTGTTTAAAAAAACAGTATTTATTTTTTAATAAATATATTTTTGCGAGTCTTTGGTAGGTTGGGGTTATTCTTCAAAAACAACCACTTCATCTATACTTACATCTGCAAGTTGGCAGTAGAATAATAGGTCTTCGTATGAAACCATAGTCTTATTTCTTTCCCAATTGTTAATTACGCTTTCCGAAACGTTAAAAACTTCTGCGAGTTCGGCTCTACTGATGCTGTTGTCCATTTCATATCTGCATTCATCGCAGTTTTCACTACATTCTTCCAAGTGTAGAGCTAGTTCTTTGCATACTCTTTTACGCAAAGTAATATTATCTTTTCTTAATAAATATAAATTTTTGCTTGTCTTTTTCCAATCTATAACGTATTTTCTTTTCATCTTTCGTTTCTTCTCCACTTAAAGTACGTATATTATTTTATCATATTTATATTACGTTTTCAATACCCAATTTCCACCATCCACGCAACTTTAATTATGCTTTCTAGCGTAGGGCTATAAGATGACTTTGGGAACAAACTATAAAAGCACCGCTTTCGCAGTGCTTTTAAATTAAACCTTCACCCTTGCGACCTTACCCCAAGGCGGTGTGATGCGGTCGTTGTTTATTAGCCATAGAACCGGAATATCGTTAGTTAATTTTTCAGGCGGAAAGTCTGCTACGCCGTCCGTCAAGATAACTATACTGGTCGGCTTTTCTTCCATTTTATTCGTGCTCATTTTACTAAACGTTATGTACCATAAATGCATCATCTTTCGACATATTTCGCATTATATGGCAACGAAAACTATACGCATGGGCGTGACTCCGCCCACAACGGCTTAAGGTTATATTCTGTTGTTTTTGTGGTTAAAAAATAAAGTGATGTTAGTCCTAACACGCTCGCTTTTTTGGGCGTGCGAGATGTATTCTAGCACACGTTTTTATATTTGTAAATAGGGTTTTTAAAAATTTTTCATGTTTCTTTTCATCTCCTACCACAATTATACTCTAATTAAAACATGGTTTTCAATGGCATTATCACTTGCATTAGACAACTTTTTTGCAAAAAATACAAGTTTTGGGCAAAAAAATCCCCATAGAACTCTCTATGGGGAAAATGTTATTTGAACTTAGGTAGCCAGTCGCCGTGGGCTTTAATTAAATCATCGCAAAGAGCTTTGATTTTGGGTAGTGAGAGCTGGTCTCTTGTATGCGGGTCTAGATATGCCGCCATATAAATATATTGTTTCTCTCCCGTTTCAATTGCCTTTAAGACCATATCGTGTACGGCAATGTGCGTCATATTAAGAGCTGCAAGTTGCTCTGGAAGGGCACCGACAACCTTTGGATTCAAACCGTTAGCATCTATGATTATCGGCACTTCTACGCATGCTGTTGGTGGTAAATTGGTAATCCAGCCGTCGTTTTGTACGTTACCATAAATCTTGAAAGGCTCGCCCGTCTCGCAAGCTTCTATGATGCGTGAACCATATTCGTTACTGCGTTCATGCGTAACGTTTCCATCCGCCATTATCTCGTTACGAAGCTTTTTCCAACGTCTTATTTGACTCCTACAACGTCTTGGGTATTCGTCAATGGGTATAAAATACTTTAATATTAGGTGTGGATACTTCGATTTTATAAAATATGGATGATATTCCGCCGTATGTTCGCTACTTTCCGTGTTATAGTAACCGAATCGATTCATTATCTCCAATCTAACACGGTCGTTTATGGGCTTAACTTCATTAAATCTCTTTTTAAATAGCGGATAAAGGTCGTTCCCTTCTTTATCGGTTAACGTCAACAGCCAGCACATATGGTTGATACCGCCAAGCGTGTATTCGGCATCATTAAGCTTTTCTTCTTTTAAACGACGATTTACTTGCGAAACAACCACTTGGCACGAGTGACACAAGCCTACCGTCTTAATTTTGGTGTATCTTTGCATGTATCCCGACAAAATACTCATGGGATTTGTGTAATTTAATAATAAGGCATCCGGGCAAACTTTTTCCATAACGTCGGCATAACCCTTCATTACCGGAATAGTACGTAATGCCCTAAATATACCGCCTATACCAATGGTGTCACCTATAGTTTGTTGTAGCCCATACTTTTTGGGAATTCTAAAATCGGTAACCGTGCAAGGTTTATATCCGCCAACCTGGATGGCATTTATGACGTATTTTGCATCTCTAAACGCATCTTCCGTTTGCTTTTCATCCGTGGAAAGATA
>JAZNYA010000148.1:0-2188 GCA_045594145.1 Candidatus Stercoripulliclostridium sp.
GAACCGGTATCGTTTTCGCTTCTGCCATACTTAGCAATGATTGCTTGTTTTACTTCTTTGTTCATAGTTGTTTACTCCTTTTCAAATGAGCTAATCCGCCAATGACCCAGTGTATAAATTACATATAAACCGAGACACAGGTAAATTGCTTGGATAATATATCATATTATTGTCAAAATTGTAAAGCAAAAAACAGCAACTCTATATAAAATTTTATTTATAGGGCCCCTTTCCTTCTTAGGTATTCTTCAAAGCCCTTGGGATTGCAGTTCCTTTCTATGCGACCAGCATCGTGAAATACTGTTTTCGACATTGCACCGGCTCCTGCTGAAAGCACCGTAGTTGTTTCTTCCATATAATCAATATTATACACGCATTGCGTTCCTTCTTTGCACCATCCTACGTTTTCCAAACCATCCGCCATGTTCTTTTGGCGATACATATAATAAGGGACGTAGCCTGCATCTGTAAGAGCTTTAATTGAAAAATCCGTCATTTTCTTAATACTTCCATCCATAATCTTCATGGACCCTTCAGTTTTAAGAGTTGAGCCTTTCTTCAGTGAGAGCGTATGCACCGTAATGTTTTCGGGGGCTAATTCAATGGCTTTATTAAGCGAATTAGCAAAATCTTCAAAACTTTCTTCCGGAAGCCCCGCAATTAAATCCATGTTTACATCAAAGTCGAACTCTCTTGCTATCTTATAAGCTTCGTACAATTGCTTTGTGGTATGTGCCCTACCAAGAATTTCCAAAGTTGCATCTTTAAAAGTTTGCGGATTAACAGAAATCCTTGTAACACCACATTTATTTAGAACTTCTAATTTCTCCCTAGTGATGCTATCTGGCCTTCCCGCTTCAACCGTAAATTCTACGTGATAATCGCTAAACAATGAGCAAAGCTTTTCTAGGTCATCCGCACAAAGTGACGTAGGTGTTCCGCCTCCGAAATAAATGCTTCTTACCTTAAGTTCTTCGGTAGCAACTTTATTTTTAATAGCTAAAATTTCTTCCTTCACGCAGTTGACGTAAGCCGGTACAAGTTTTTTCACTCTACCATATTCCGTAGAAATAAACGAGCAATACTTACACCTTGTAGGACAAATGGGTATATTAACAAAAATATCAACTTCCTTTTCGCCTAACGAATATATTCCAGCTTGCCCCAAAACCACTCTTTCAATCAATTTGGCACGGCTGGCATCAACTGAAAATTCAGTAATAAAATGTTCTTTTATGTTGCTTTCGCTACCAATCAAGTCATAATAAAGTTTTGTAGGTCTAACCCCAGTTAGTGAACCATAAGGCAAATCTACGCCTGTAGCTCTATTGCAAAAAGCGTACAACGCCTTCTTTACTTCTCGTTTTGTAAGTCTTTTATATTCAAGCGAATCCCCATCTGTTTGAAGCTCGATTTCTCTTTCTTCTTTGCCATGATTTTCGCTTGAAATTAACACTTTAAACTTGCCTTCTTCTTCACTAAAAACAACTTCCAACACTTCCCCTTCATCACTCAAAGTAACGTACGGAGAAAATGCCCGTAAAACTTCGGGCACGTCATTCATATAGGTAGGCAAAGTTCTAACGTCTAACTTAAAAATCATAGGTTCAATATGGAAAGATTATATCTCTTTTCTATTTCCAACGTGCTTTCATATCCGTGTCCAGGATAAATTGGAGTTTCCGGCGAAAAGGATTCAATTAATGTTTTTAAGGAGCTCATCAACCTTAAGGTATTTCCATCCTTAAGGTCGGTTCTTCCTACCCCGCCAGCAAATAAGGTATCTCCGGTAAATAGCACTCCTTCGATATAGAAACAAACACTGCCGGACGTGTGTCCGGGAGTTTCTAAAACGTCGACGTAATGGCCGTTAAAGCTATATCTATCGGTTTTTAACGCCACATCCGCCTCCATCTTTTCGTACTTAATTCCGAGTTGCGGACCTAAATTATCATCAGTGTATAATTTAGCTAAATCGCCACTTCCGATATGTATTTTAGCCCCGGAGTTCTGGAACTTTTTAGCATCTGCTATATGGTCTATGTGTCCGTGCGTTAACAAAACGTTTTTAACCCTTTTGCCCAACTTTTTGCATATTTTATCTACTTTTTCATAACAATGTGGTACGCAATCGATTAAAATCGCTTGTTCTTCTTCCCAATAAAGCAAATACGTTATGGCATCCATC
>JAZNYA010000149.1:0-32636 GCA_045594145.1 Candidatus Stercoripulliclostridium sp.
TGCCATTAGGTCTATAAAGAACTTGGAAAGTGCCTTTAACGCAAGGGTTACTGCGGAAGAGATGCTTGCCATAGATAGCCTAATGGCTATTGCAAGAAAGAATATGACGGAAGAAGAAATCTTTGCCGTCATGAAGGAATATGATAAGAATATGCGTAAGCGTTCACGTGAGCGTAGATTTAAGAAGATTAAGGAGCGTTTCTCCAAGAAAAGATGAAAAATAAAGTAACCGTCAAAAAGGTGATAGGAATGGTGACCACGGGGTTGCTCGTCTTGGCATTTATACTCGCACTCGTGAGTTTAGCTTCCGTCATGTTCCAAACTTTGCGTGGTGGCGAAGCCACGTTATTCGGTTACAAAATGTATTACGTAGAGTCGGACAGCATGTCTCCCACGCTGGAAAAGGGTGATATGATAATAAGCAAGACGATAAAAAACACCGACGACCACGCAAAAGTGGATAAGCAAATTGACGTAGGCGACGTTGTAACCTTCCGTTTTGAAGTTAAGGGAGTCGTTATAAACAACACGCATAGGGTAATCAAAGACGTATATTTTGATGAAGAGATAGGGGAATACTGCGTAGTGACGAAGGGGGACAATCCTTCTGCTCCAACCGATGCTCCGCTCCCCATAACTTCGCTGAAAGCGAAAATGGTCAAAAAGACCACGGCACTTGCCGACGTTTATGATTTTTTAGGTTCCACTTCCGGAATAGCAATAGTAATAGTTTTACCCATGGGCTTACTTTTAGCAAGCACCATTTTCCAACTCGTCCAAAAGATTAGAAAGCCGGCAGAAGATACTTCGGCAAAAGCTCCTGCGACCAATCTTTCACGTGAAGAAGAAATCAAGAGAAAAGCCGTAGAAGAGTTCATCAAAAAGCAGGCCGTGGAAGAGTATTTGAAAGAAAAAGAAAAAAGCGAAAATTAAACCATAGTTTTGCCGTAACGGAGTAATATTGCGTTACGGCACGTTATTTTTCACCCACCCTGTAGTTATTTTTTAGTAAATAAATGCGTGCACGCATTGACACGCAGTATGCGTGCGTGTAGTATTTATATATATTAAATATTATACACGTGTGCGTAATAGAGCACGCAAAGGTGCAAATGAACTTTAGGACCAAGCAAAATGGTATTTTGATGACGATAATAGCCTTAACGGTTATTTTTGTTACGATGCTTGGTCTTTTTACTTTTTTACCGGCAATAAATCCCGAGCTTTCCGGTAGCCTTAACGAAGCCTTCAACCAAGACCAAGTGGAAGTTGCACATGCTGTTTCTAACGGAGCTGTTGCAGCAAAAACCGCATATACTTTTAGTGCAAGCGATATTTCTTATAACTCCAGCACGAAAAAGACCGTTCTTTCCGTAGGAACCACCAAGTCTACCGATATTTCTTGGACGCACAATCGTATGTCCAATTCTACGACTAACCCATATGAACTTTTGTATGGTTCCAGTTATGCAGTAGGCGGTCAAGTTACCAAAGATACGGAAGGTGATAACAACGAGTTTGTAGGTGTTCTTAACATAGCCGTTCCGCAATTTATTAAAGATTTGAGTGCAACCGGCACCGTTAGTAACGTCACTCTTTCCGCAACTTTGTATTATAAATCTTCGTCGGCAAGCCTTTGGGGCATCGGTTGGAACGCCGACTTTTATTCGGCATATACCACTTCCAGCACACTTATAAGCTATCCTGTAGACCTTAGGAACGGCAAAAAGAACGAAGACAATTGGAACGAATATTTCCCGGAGAGCACATATACTAAGATTTATGGACAAAGCCATACGGCAACCGATGGTTATAAAAACATTGCGGTGTCTACTACCATAACCATTGGTGCAAACACGAACTATATAGGTTTTGGTGTAGCGGCGGTTGATAATGGTAGCTTTGCTGGGGAAGACCCGCCCGGAGCATATCTTAAAAACATAAAAATCACTTTTGATTATTCCGCAAATATCGTTCTTTCCGCAACCGGCGGGACGCTCGATTACCAATTGTATTCCAACGCAAAGTATAATTCCTTGGGTACTGCCGATACCATGGTTACCGGAATTACGTATAAAACAATAAACGTAACCAATCCCTTTACTGCAATTAGAGTTTATCGCCACGAAGAAGTTGGATATAGACTCCAAGATTATACAATCAAGAGAAAAAACACCACGGTAGCATCCGTCACACATGACCCAGATGGCACCGGTGCAAACGATGGTACGGGTTGGGGACAAGATAATCCCGATTCCGTAACAGGCGAATATTTTATGGAGCTTGCTAATTTGACGGGAAGAAATACTTCTACCACGTCGGAAGCATCTTTACAAGCAACCCAAATTTCTTTAACTTACGTTCCCAGAACGATAAAAATGTTTTATTACGAAAACTCGGATGGCGATGGTAATTATGCCAACGATACGGGGTACATAGAAGAATTTTTCACTTTTGGCTCGAATATAGTTTCACCCATCAACCACTTTGTTGACGTAACCGGCAAAATCAGTTCAGGTTGGACGATAGTGGAGTATGACGATGGTAGCGGAGCAACGGCTGCGAGTGCGGGTGTTGGTGAAAATATAGTCTTTACTCCTAACGTGGACGTTGTTGGTAACTGCTATACCTTTAGGCTAGTTGCAAACTGGGTAGAAGCAGGTGCTGTTAGTGGCGATGCCAAAATGATAGTAGAAGGCAACACCGCATACAATAGGCTATATTCGGACGTAACCTACAAAATTAGCATAAACAATGCCGGATATGAACTAGCCGGTGTTTATGCTGTTTATAGCGATGGTGATTTTGCTTTTAAGGAAAACAATTCAGACAGCACTAATATTAAAATAGCCTTGACGAACGAAGGAGAAGACGGAAACTATACATTCTGGACTCTTTATGGAATTTGCGGAAACTGTAAACTTTATCCTTTATGGAAGGCAAAAACATATCAAATCACATATAGCGTTTCTTCTACTAAAGGAACAATAAAACATGACGATACGAATAATCCGGTAAACAAGTTTGTTTATGGGATTGGGGTTGATGTGTTATCTCTTCCTTATGTGGAAGCAAAATCAGGTTATATTTGGATGGGATGGTCGAATGAAAATATTTCATCGTATAGTATCAATAACATTTTGATTGGCTCATCTAGTTATTTTGTAAGTACAGCTGCTCCTGTTACGCTTTACGCAGTATTTTATGACTTGAGTGTGGCGGCTAATGGATCCGAAGGGGACCTTATTAAAGATAATGTGGCTAAGGTATCATTTACTAAGAAGACAGGCGATAGCATAGGAGATATCGATAAAACATTCGATATGAATACAACAAGATCGGCTAAAGGCTATGGCTATGGGTATGAGAATGTAGATTATAACGCAACCAATATGTCGTTGTGCTACGTGAGTTTAGATGGGCAAATGGTGAAAGACTTGCGTGCAGGACGCGAAGTAAGTATAAAAGTTGATGCATCTGCATCGGTTGGTGCATATAAAGGAAGAATAGCAACCGCTGAGAGTAATGCACAAATGAAACTAGGTGTTGTAAAAGGGGTAAGCACTTCTACATCGTTTGAGTCATCTTGTGCCACTGGAACACAGGTTAAAACTAATGATAACGCGGCATCGTGGCAAACTAAAGATAATGAGTCTCTAACAAAAACAGTTACTTTGACATACAGTCAGCTAATACCTTGTATTACCATACAAATAGGTGGTACATTTCTTTGTGAAGCACCTGCCTGGGGTCTTATAAAATCCGAGTATTCATCATATGGTGTTTTTCATTCATTAAATTATAAATGTTCTTATGGAAGCCAAGTGCTTCGACAAGTCATATTTGATAAAAACAACGGTGAATCTCTCGACAATACTGTTATAACTAAAAAATTATATGCAAAAAGTGATTCTACTGTTTATGCCGATATGAAATTCCCATCATGTCCTTTTGTAAGAGAAGGATATGAGTTTATCGGTTGGTCTGTTGGAAGTGAGCCCACTATTTATTCTCCAGGTGCGACAATAACGTATTTGCCATCAGGAAAGACATTAGTATATATTAATGCCATTTGGAGACCTAGGAATTATCCCCTAATTTCATACGACTTATATTCGGATGCCTTTGATAATTATCACTCGTTATATCCTTCGCCAAATGAAAATGCGGAAGCTACTGCAAATTATGCTGCGGAAGTGAGAAAAGCTTACTACTATAAGTATGGTAGCGTAGTTATTGCGGATAAGGAAGGCTCGGGCTATACATTTGGAAACATAACAAGCGGAGGCACGACCTATAGTAATGCTTCCCGAATAACGCAATCATCGGGTGGAAATAGGTATAACGGCTTTACAAAACAAGGTACCTGGCTCATTGGTAATAGCGTAGGCTATACTTATACTAACATAAATACACCTTCCCAAAAGCAATCTGCCAACTGGCTCCCCGAGAAAATACCGACCGCTTCGGATTCGTGGGTGACAAGTGCGTTAACTCATGGTGGGGCATATTATATTGGTTTCTACTGGATTATGGAGGCTCCTAGCGTATCAATAACTGTGGATGGAGACGGCGTTGCTAAAGAAGTAAACTATGGTACGGCAATTTATCTTGACGAATATACTAACCCTTCGCACAATGCAAACACACAAGACGAAGCCACAACAAGAGAAGTAATTTATTCTAACACTTGGAAATACGCTACCGGTAACTACGTATCTTTCTACGTGGACGGAGAGCACGTTCTTTATGCCGTAGACGAGTCTTCTATTAAAAAGGGTAGTTACCTTGTCGTTACGATGGCAACCATTAGTATCACCGGCACTTCTACAACGCCTATTGAGTTAAGAACGGCAGTAGCAAGCAGTTCGGTTAAATTTACTATTAATCCCATAAAACTAAAGATGACTCCTGTTAAGGATGCCGTCTTTACGTATAATGGAGTAGTAAGAGAATTCCCCTTTGGCGTTGCCGTGGATGAAACGCAATATGATGCTGATACCTTGGCTAGTCTTCAAGCAACTTTTGATGCGGAAAAGACAGGTTATGCTTGGTATCATAACGAAAATGGCAATAATTTGAACGAAACTTGGGGCCGTGGCGTAAAAGCACAACTTATCGGCTTGGATTTCGTTAGTGCTTTGGGTTATACGGAAAATGACGAAGGAGTCAAAGAAGGTTTCTATAAACCCGAAGGAGAAAGTCTCTTCTTACATGCAGGAACCTATTCCGTTAACGCAGTAGAACTTCTTGCTTTGTATGGCGAAGAAGATTCGGATTCCTATAAAACCGATTTTATTTGGACACGTTCATTGTCCGACAAAGACCAACAAACTTCCACCGCAGAAGGAAGCGTTACCGCAACTATAGAGCCCGCCAAACTGGATATTTATTCTCTCTATGGACGCAAAAACTTTGGTAATTTAGGTAAGATTACGATTAACGTAATAGACGTACTCGGCGACGAATATATCGGTCAAACCATTGCCGATAACACGGCGTATCTTTACGTATCCGGAATGCTCGGTGGCGACCTTAATACCTATAGAGTCGCTCTAGGGGATGCTTGGCGTAGGGGAACGATTAATGGTGGCGAAACGGAAGTTGCCGGCGTTTATCCCGTTTATTTGGATTTATTTACCGAAAGTGGTTATAACACTGCTCTTGCCGGACTTCTTAATGATTATGGCATTACGGTTACTAGCCCTAGCGATACTTTTGGTAAGCCTTATCTTGCAAGCGAAGAATTCGTGGACGCTAATGAAAACGGCGTTTGGGACGAAGGCGAAGAATTCACCGATGCCAATGAAAACGGCACTTGGGACGCAAATGGTCGCATGGTAGGGGGTATAACCTTCTATCGTATTACCGGCTATAACCCCGGTGAAAAAGTCGATGATGCTACCGATGACCTTTATAGCGTCGAAAATTCGACGGAACTATTGCCTTTCTATTACATCAAAAAATCGGCAAACGAACTATATCAAGTTGGAGAAAACACTTTTGCTTTTGCTCTTGACGTTCCCGATGACGATTATAATAACTTTGAAATCATACCAATTGACGTAAAATTCGAAAGTATCACAATTGATGACAACATCGTTTATGATGGTGTTAATGAATATGGCGTTCAAATACAATTTAGTGGATTTAATTTTGAAAAAAAAGACGAGACTCCTAGCGTTGAAACCCAATTTAAAGGCGTTGTAATCACGCCGGAAATGAACTGGGATAATCTTACCTTGGATGAAAAGATTGCTCTTGCAAACAGCCTAAGAAGCTCCGGTACGAACGTAATTATAATGGGTACTAACGAGAACAAATCTGCTGAAAACGACCTAGGTATAGTAGACCCATTTAAAGAAACCGGAATCAATAACAACGTCTACAACTATTTGTACTTTAGAAGAAAAGATGCCGGTTCATATAAGATACTTCTAATTGACGTAACCAACCCCAACTTCTCTTTCGTAGGAGAAGTGGATTCCGAAACCGGCAAGAAAAAAGGCTACATAGAAATTTCTTGGGTAGTTAAGCAAAAAGACGTCAGCATTGTTGAAGCTTCTGCCGGCAGTTCTACTTTTGGCGAAGTCGGTTATGGCGGACAAAAGATTACCTTTGGTGGAATAATAAGCGGTGACCACGTAAGCTTCACCGTATCAACCACCCCCGGAATAGAAAACTTCCGCTATCATAACCTTGAAACAGGCGACCAAGTAGACTCCGAAAGCGAATATTTCTTCTATGGCAAGAACGTAGGTACGTATTCCGTAACGCTAAGCAATATTGCTCAATTAAGTAGCGAACTAAAAGACACCGATTCTCTCTATGGCTCGTCTTATGGTTGCAACTATAAGATTGCTACCGAGAGCTATAAAACTGACGATTGGGATATCATCAAGCGTCCCATTTCTGCAACGGACGTCAAGACCGTTCACGTGGATGCAGGTGGAAATATAACGGAAGTAGAAAATATTCCCGAAAATATGATTTATGATTACTCCGTTCAAAAGGGTATAACGGGAGTAATAACCGGGTTCTTTGCAGAAAACTTCGCTACCTTGGACCTAGCGGAATTTGCAGTTGGCGATAAGCCCGCTTACGACGCATCCGATTTTGTAAGTAGCGTTCTTTCCACAATTGAAATAACCAGCGAAAACAAAGACGTAAGCATCGATGACGAAGATAAATCTTCCGTCGTTTATAGCTACCTTGCTTATGATGCAAAGGATTATAATGCATCAATAAATCTTGATTCTGCAAACCACACCTTTAATGAATCACTCAGCTTTACCATAGGGGCTAAGACCATAGACGTCGTTTGGACGTTGAACGAAGTTGGCGAAAATGATGTTCTAACGCCCCTTAACGTATTCTCCAAAGAATATGGCGAAAACGACAAGGTTCATACCTATCGCTTAACTTATGCCTTTAAAGTAGCAAACGAAGGCGTATATTCTACCACCGATAACGCCGTTTACTTTGATGACTATAGTGGTGGTAGCATCGCAATTATTCGTGGCGAAGAAAAGACGGTTTCTCTTTCTGCAGAAGGCACTCTTATCGCTAACCAAGTTGCAGAAACCGATAGCGAAGGTAATGAAATATACGAAGCAATTTTAAATAATATTGCAAACGGCAACTACGTCATTAACTCCGGCACCAAATCTAAAACTTGGTCGATTACTCGTAAGGCATTAACCGGCATCGATTTCGGTGATGCTGTTGGTGGAACGTTCGAATATGACGGACAAGAACACGGCGTAGATTTCAACTTGACGGGTATCGTCCCCGGCGACTCCATTTCCGCATCGGAATTAGTAAGCGATAAGGTTTCAATCACGTTAACGGACGGAGCAAGCTTCTCCGCCGACGGCTTGCAAATAGTTGCAAAGAACGCAGAGAAGTATACCTTTAAGCTTTCCATAGAAACGGTAGGGGAATACGTTCCGGTTGGACGTAATTATAAGCTTCCTGCAAGCTTGGAAAAAACCATAGACCCGCTCTTTACTATTACCCCCAGAGTTTTAAGATTTACATTCCGTGATACCATAGCAGATTACACCGGCTCATACGTCGTCTTTGATGCAACCGCTCTTAATATTGTAGACGGCGAAGCATTAAATTGGGAATATAGCTATAGAATAGCTATTGTCTATGGCTCTTGGGCAAACGTAGGCGACTCCGTAGAAAGTCTATATAACGCAGGCGTATATAACGTAACCATTAAAGAAAACTCACTTTTCGTTCCGGCTAATAACCAAAATACCACCTTAAGTAACTATACCCTAGACGGCTATAAGATTATGATGCCGGATGAAAATCAGCAATTGGTGGAAGTTTCGAGTGCTACTTGTACGATTTTGCAAAAACTCATCTACGCCACCAACGCCATCATTATTCCGCCGGAATATCCCAATAACATTTATTCCGGAGAAAAAATATTCGTCAAGCTCGATTCACTATACCCCTATCTAATAGATGGCGACGTAAACCAAGACCTTACCTATGCTAAAGATACCACCAATCCCAATCCGTATACTTGGAAAGCCGACTGGCAAAATGCAGAAGGCGGTATGTTCGGTATCAACGTTTCCGATAAGTATCTTGCAAAAGTAACCGGCATTAATGAGAACGTAGACAAAGAACTAAACTATGCTCTCGACCCCAACTGCTTGGATGAAAATGGTTGCATTTCTAAGACTTGGTCAATCATAAAGCTCGATATCACTATCGTTTGGGCTCCATTTAACCAAAACTATTATAATTCCCAAAACCTTGCAGGAAAGAACGGTGTTCCCGAAAGTGGCATTGGCTCTTTGGATGCTCCTTTCATATACTACTATAACGGCGAAGGTGCTATCGATGCTCAAGATGCTCGTTCAGTAGGTATTATGGCTTACGTTAAGGAAAGCGTTTTGGATGATAAGGGCAACGTCATAGAAGGCTTAATATCCACTCGCCCCATAAAGATTGCAATAGAGCAAATAGTAGGGGATTCCTTGGATAATGCCTATACGAAAATAGGAAATTCGTATGATTCCATCAGCTTTAATACCGATAAGATTGAAATAGCTCAAGGCGAAACTACCGCTCTCATAGTCGCTAACTGTGCGGTAGGCACAAATATGGGCTTCAGAATAAAAGTCTACGACCACGAAGACGACACCAAGCTGGAAGAAAACTATGATATTTCATATGAATATGCCGGCATAACCGGAACCGATACTTGTTATTATCGCATACAAGCTCGTCCGGTTACGGCTTTGTGGAGCTTGGATGGTGAGCAAGAATTTACCACCACTTATAATGCAAAGAATCACGTTATGTCCGCAGTAATACAAGGCACCGTTCCCGGCGTTACTTGTACTGCAACAATAGGCGGAGTTTATGAAGCCACCAACGCAGGCGATTCTTACGTTGCGGAAGTTATAGCCCTTGGCGACACCAACCACTCGCTATCAACGGAAGAAGAAAGCAAAACTCAAGCATGGGTTATCAAAAAGAAAGTACTATCGGTATTAACTTGGGATGCAAGTGAGTTCGTCTACGATGCACTTCCGCATACCCCTGTTGCATCTGCAACAACGGTAGACGTAAATAGCGGTAGTGAAGACGACGGTATGGCTTATGAAGAAGGTATCACCTTTAGTTATTCTGTAGAAGATAGCGACGTTAATATGGTCGTTGTAGGTGAATATTCCGTAACCCTTAGTGTCGTAAACGACCCCAACTACGAATTAGATACGACAAATACGTATTCTTGCGACTATGAAATAACGCCCCGTGCTTTGAATATAACTTGGACTCTCGCTCCCAGCCTTGTATATAGCGGAGCAACCAAAACTGTCCTTAGCCTTAACGTAAGCGGTATAATCGATTCCGACTTTAACAAATACTTAGATTTCGTTATTTCCGTTGTGGATGGTAAGACTGCTTGTTCTCAAACGGAAGCAAGCGTCTCTTCCGGCAACTATCATAAAGAATTTTCTGCAAAAGACGTAGCTGAATACGGCGTATCGCTCGCTCTTGATGAAAATAAAGAGCGTCATAATTGCTATACGCTAGTGGGAGAAACAGAAAAGATTTGGGAAATTACACCCTTTAAAGTAACTCGTTTAGAGTGGACGATTAACGGCGAAGTTGCAACTAACGCTACCGTCGTTTATAGCGGTTCCACTTATACCGCTTCTGCAACTATTCCTACTACGGCTATCGCTAACGAAATCGTCAACGTCCTTACCTATGAAAACCCCGAAGGAACGAACGTAGGAACCTATTCCACAACTGCTCTTACGCTCGATAACCCCAACTATACGCTGTTGGAATGCCAAAACGTAACGTACGCTTGGACAATTGCACCCAAGAAAGTTACGTCAAGCTGGAGTGGTGGTGAGTATACCTATAATGGACAATATCAATATCCTACGCTCACCATAAACGGACTTGTAGCAAGCGATAAAGCTAATTTCAACCTAGAGTTTTATGATGCTCTTAATAACTTGACGGAAGTAGCCTTTAGTGTTACGGGATTTGAATCTTGCGTATTCAACGCTACGTCGGCTCCGCATCCCGTAGGCACCAGCATAGACGCCGGTTCGTATTCCGTAAAATTTGACGGCATCGTTTATGACGATAACGGTGAAGTAAACGCAAACTACACCTACGAAGGCTCAACCGCTAAAAAGACTTATATTATTGCTCCCAAGGTCATTAACGGACTAGGCGAGTGGGTATACTCAATCAATAATTCTACTCCGTCCGCATACTTGCCGGATACTACGATACTAGAATATGCCGGCATGGCGTATACCCTTACTTCAGCCCTTGATGAGAGTGCTTTGGAAACCAGGGTAGGAGCTACCGAAAAAGATACCGCTCCCGTAATTTCTTATGAAAATAACGTAAAGATTGATGCCGGTACCTATACCGCAACGATGTCTATTTCTTCCACCAACTACACGCTTGGCGGAAACAATTCACAAACTTGGACTATCTCTCCCAAGAACATCAATATTATTTGGAAGCTGGATAACGAAACTACCCTAGAAAAAGAGTATAACGGAGAAGTTCACTTCATTACTGCAGTCGTCCAATCCGACGACCTTATCGGCACCGATACCTGCGAAGTAAACCTTGATACCACTAGCACGCTAAGAGCAACGGAAGTAGGCGATAATTATACCGCTTCCGCTCTTGGTCTATCTAACCCGAACTATGCTCCCTTGAACGCTAGTGCTTCTTGGCGTATAACTCCCAGACCTGTTAGCTTCGTTTGGAATCCGACGTCCTTTACATATGATGGAACCGAAAAGGTTGTAACGGCAACGCTATCCAACCGTGTGGGCACCGATGAATACGTTCTTGAATACGAAGATAATTCTGCTATAAACGCAGGTACCTATACTGCAAAAGTAGTTTCCATTTCCAACCCCAACTATACTTTAGTAAACGGCACGAACGTTACCTATAATTTCACTATTGAGAAGAGTCAACTATCTGCAACGTTTAACGTTCCCGATGCTCCCAAGTATGACGGAAAATACGTAAGCATTATACTTACCATCAGCGGAATACAAGCCCCCGACCGCACCGAAGATAAGATTGTCTTTACCGCAACCATAGATATGCCCGGTGGCATAACCGCACAAAGAATTACCCATAATGCATCCGCTCAAAACGGCTATACGATTACCTATGAAGTAATAGATGCCGGTCAATATACCGCAAAGATTACGGGCATGAGCGGTACCGCCGTAGATAACTACATTGCTCCCACTACCCAAAGCACAACCTTCAACGTAGCAAAACGTGAAGTTGCGGTCGAGTGGGATTATACCGGTGCGTTTACCTATGACGGCAATGAAAAAACGGTTCTTCCCACCGTTACCAATGCTGTAATTAGAGATGATACGTCCGAAAAAGACGTCGTTACTGCTACGCCCATCCAAAATACCGCAACCAACGCCGGCAATTATACGGCAAGCGTTTCTGCATTATCAAATTCCAACTATACCACGCTACAAGGAAGCGGGGTAACTCTAGATTGGGTTATCAATAAGCGTATAGTTTCCGTAAGCGAGTGGTCGTTTACCAACATCAAGGCAAGCGGTGTAGTAGGTGAAGACGTTATGACTTATAACGGTGCTACTTATACGCTAAACGCAACCCTTTCCGGAGTTGTGGGTAGCGGAAACGTCACTTTGGAATATAGCAATCATATTAATACTCATGCGGGCGAATATACCGCTAGCGTAAAAGTACCGGAAAGCGTTGTAAACTATCAAATGGAAACGACTTCCGTCACCTATACCATCAATCAACTCAAAGTAGAAATCCTTTGGGGTTATACCGAAGCTTTCACTTATGACGGAACCGAAAAGGTCGTAACGGCAAGTGCAAGCAATAAAGCGGCGGCGGATGAAGTAACCTTTACTTATGATAATACCAATACGTCTACGAATAGAGCCGTTGATGCCGGTACTTATACGGCAACTATTTCTGCAGTTAACAACGCCGACTATACCATCATTGGTGTTGCGGAAGAAGATTTAACTTTAAGTTGGACTATCAATGCACGCAGTTTGGTTCTCTCTTTCAATAGCTTGAGCGTAGAGTACGATGGCAAAGCACACGGCATAGATTTGACGGTAAGCAACGTCGTTGCAAGTGATTTGGCGGGCTTTATTCTAGATAAATTCACCTATGATTTTACTCCCGTTACCGAAGATAATGGAGTAACGTCGTCTGTTGCGGACGGCAACTTCTACTTGCACTTCCGCACCGTAAATGCCGGCGAATATGAAGTAAACGTATCCGATTACGACAACGCAAACTATAAACTCGATGAAGCAAACGGAACGTTTACGATTTTAAAGAAGACGTTAACCGTAACCGCATGGGAATACGCACACGGAACGAATACCGGTATTTATAACAACGATACCATGTTTGTTTATTCCGGTAACGCCTATACCTTAACGCCTGTATGGAGTGGCGTTGTAGAAGGGGAAAGCGTAGAGCTAACGTTAGAAAATAACGAAAAGACGAACGCAGGTAACTATAAAGCAACCGCATCTCTCGATAAAGACAGATATACCAACTACCAAATGACGAGTGCAACTCTAAATTGGAGTATTTCGGCTAAGGTCGTATCTATCGTTTGGGCATTTGATGGCGGAGATGAATTCCAATGTGAATTCGACGGCAATTATCACACCGTAACGGCAACTGCGTTAGCGGAAGACGTTGTTTTGGGCGACAGCATAACTATAGCTGTAAGCAATGGCTCTAATAGGTTGGCTAATACGTATATTGCAACGGCAACCGACGTATATAACGCAGACGGAACGGCTCTTAATACCAACTATCAAATCTCAAAAGAAAACGAAGAAGATTATAAGAAGACCTACGTTATCAATAAGAAGGTTGTAACACTTGCGTGGACACTGGATGGCAAAGAAGCGTTAAGCGTAGAGTATAACGGCAGAGAACATACCATAAAGGCGGAAGTAACCAACCAAGTGGTAGATGCTCCGGTAAGCGTAACCGCATATGAAAGTGGCGTTTCCGGTTCTGCTTCCTTTGCTGGTGGAAATACGGCAACGGATAAGGCAACCTATTTGACGAAGGCAACCCTACTTAGCGATATGAACAACTATGCTCTACCCGCAGATGAAGAAGATAGAAGCATCGAGTGGGTTATAACCCCCGTATTGCTTTCGGTAGAGTTTGTTCGTGAAAATCTAATTTACAACAAGACGGAACAAGGCATAAGTGCAGTTATTACCAAGATTGCATCAAGCGATTTGGAAAGCGATAGTATTGCTTTCGCCACGGAAGGAACGACGGCAACCGTTGTGACGGTAGGAGAAGAAGACGGCAAGTATTACGTCTACTTTAAGGCTGTTGATGCAGGCGATTATACTGCAGTTCTTAGCGGAATATTAGGGGAAAAGAAAGATAACTATGCTCTACCCGATAATAATTCCAGCCAATTTACTATTGCACCTTTGGTTGTTGATTTAACTTGGGACAATGCAAATTACGTTTACAATACCGAAAACAGAAAGGCTTCCGCAACCGTAACCAACAAGATTGAAGGTGATGAACTCACTTTAACTTATAAGACTACAGGAAACCTAACTTCTAGCGAAGTTACGGGCGAAGACGGAGTCGGCAATGTTGCCAAGAACAGCGATACCTATACTACTTTGCTCACCGGCGTAGGAAACGGCAACTATACTCTCGCAAACGCAAACAATCAAAGTGTAACTTGGACGATAGAAGCTAAAGAAATAACGGCTGTTGTTTGGAGCGAAATTAAAGAATTTACCTATGACGGACAACCGCACTCCATAACTGCAACCGTAACTAAGGGTGCAACGGCTGATGACGATGGCAAGGCATACGATGACGACGTTTTAACGCTCTCATATAGCGTAAGTGGCGTAATAGATGCCGGAGAATACGAAGTTAATATTACCGACCTTGGTAATGGAAACTATAAAGTAACAGACGCAAGTGCAACGCTCACGATATTAAAGAAGACGGTGACTGTTTCATTTGTAGAGATAACCGATAGTGAGTTTAAGTACAGCGGTAAGGCACAAGGTCTAAGGGTAACCGTTTCCGGCGTTGTAGCAAGCGATAATAACGACACGGCATTGGGCTTGGACGTTGATGAAAGCTTTGTTGGTAATATCGGTGTAGTAAGTAGGGACGGCGATGCATTTAGCCAAGAATTTACTGCTATTTCTGCTTCCACCTATACCTTGAGGGCAGAATTAACGGGAACAAAGAGTGGTAACTATACCATGAGTAGTGCCATTTCAAGAGAGTTTACCATAGAGCCCAAGACCATTACTACGGAAATTATGGCTGACGTTCAAACTAAGGCGATAACCTATACCGCTCGTCCCATGAAGGATGAAGATTTGAACGTAGTATTCGATAACCTTGTAACCGGAGAAACTTTAACTCTGGAAAGTGACTTTAAAGTAACTTACGAATTTGATGACAATGCTCTTCTAGACAACCCCACCAATGTTGGTTTATACGTTGCTATCATCACGCTAAAAGAAACTGCCGTTGCAAAGAACTACGTCTTGAAAGACGGACAAGCAAGATTCGAGTTTAATATAACTGAATATGAAATTACTCCGGAAATGCTCACTTGGAGCGTTGGCGGAAACAACGTAAACATAAATTCACTCAGCTACGTTTACGATGAAGCAAAAACCATAGTTGCAAGCGTAAATGCGGACGATGAAGTATATCACGTAGTTTCCGGCAAGACGATAAGCCAAATATACTTTGGTTTCTGTACTTGTGGAGAAAGCGTCAATAATGCTGACGGTGTAAACCTAGAGCATCAACATTTCCTAGATAACGGAGAATTCCGTCATGAAGGACCACTACACGCAGGTACTTATTGGACCGTCATGAGCCTAAACGGTGGCGATAGCGGAAACTTCAAGTTCGTAGGATTTGATGGATATGCCGATAGTAATTATTTCGCAGTAGAAGAGCCTAGTGGCGAAAGCTATCTCGTATGGAATACGTCGAGCAATAAAGCAATAGAAAGCCCGCTACCTGCACTAAGCAACACCCAAACGGCTCAAAAGTTTATTGTTGCAAGAAGCAAACAAGGTTCCGTTCTTGCTCCTATTAATGAAGTTCTTGCTTACAAAGGAGCAAGCTATTATCCGGGCGAAAGCGGTCTACCTTACGTAATAGATGGTAATACCGCAAACATAGAAGTAACCGTTGGTTCTACTCGTTATTCATATGCACAATATGAAGCTTTGGGTCTTAAGAATGCCGGCACTTATGAAATCGTCATTTATGATAAGAGTGCGGTATCAGATAGTTATAACGTCATCAACTGCGACCTGTTCAATGCAGATGCAGAGCTAAAGCACAACGTAACGCTAACGATTACCCAAGCAAAGATAACCATAAGCAGTAGTTCTACTCCAGAGTGGAGCAAAGTATATGATAAGACGACTGCTTATACTACGTATTCTTATGCAAAAGACGTGGAATATGAAGAAGGCGACGGCGTCATTATAGGCACGGATGCAAGCATAAGTGCCGTATTCGACGGTTACGACGTAGACGATGCAAGGGAATTGATTTTCACCATTAGTGGTAGCGATGCAAATAACTATTATCTCGTATTTACCGGCTTGACTCTCGATGACGATTATTCGGCAAGCGGTAACGAATACGTAATCAACGCAGAAAATGCATCCATACTCCCGAAGGTCATCACGGTAGCAGGCGAAACCGACAAGATTTACGACGGCACGACCGCACTATTGGATTTTGAAATTACAAGTATCGATATCGAAGACGGCGACGTAGTAGAAGTAACGGGTGAGTATGCCGATGCTAACGTAGGCACTCACGATATAGTTCTTACGAGCTCCAATAAAAACTATGAAATTTCCAGCGAAATCGCATCCAAGGGAACCATTGCTCCTAAGCCGTTGATGGTAGCGTGGGAAGGAAATGCTTCTCGTTTCACCTATAACGGAATGCATCAAGGCGTAAGCGTAGCCGTAAGCGGTATGGTGGAAGGTAATGAAGAAGCCGTTAACGTTACCGGCATGGTGGAAGAAACGCTTCCCGATACTTTGGAAGATTCGTTTAGTGCAATTAACGCAGGTACGTATTCCGTAACCATCTCTCTCGCAGAAGGTAATTCCAGCAATTATGCTCTAAGCGGAGCCGTAACGACTGCAGGCTGGACCATAGAGCAAAAAGAACTCTCTATCGAGTGGCAAAAGGATGAAAAGGGTAACGAAAGCGATGATGATTATATATTCGATTTCGTAGGTTACACCGTAGTTTATGCAAACGTAGAAAGAAGCGTAACGCCTAAAGTAAGCGGTATTATAGGAGAAGACGACCTAACCTATACTATAACCGGCAGTTCCGCAACCGACGTAGGCGAATATACCGCTATGGTAAGTGCTCTTGATGGCACCGCTAAGAATAACTATAAGTTACCTAGTGAAAACGCTATCAATTGGAGCATACTACAAGCCGACGTAGAAGGCATTACGATGAGCGATGCATCGGTTACTTATGATGCTAAAGAACATACCATAACCGTTTCTACCACCAATTCACAACACGGTATACCGCTAAACGTAACCTATAATATAGTAGGAGAGACGGCTAGCGGAGAGCAAATAAATGGAAATACGAACGGGGCGACCAATGCGGGCACCTACGTTGTTACTGCAACCTTTGCGGAAAGCAAAAACTACAAGGCACTTGAACTTACTGCAAGTTTAGTAATTGATAGAGCGGAAGTAAGCGGAATAGAATTGGAAAACGGCGAGTACGTTTACGACAATGAATCAAAGAGCTTGTCGGTAAGTTCTTTGAAGACGACTCTTGGCGATACCGTAACTGCAACCTATAGAATAATAGGCGAAACACTTGGTGGAAGTCAGGTAGATAGAGAAGGCAATAGTGCGGTGGAAGCAGGTGAATATAGCGTAACCGTTACGTTAAATGCAGGCACCAACTATAAAGCAAGCGAACCGATTACCAGAACGCTAACCATTGCTCCCAGAGAAATAAGCGTAGCTTGGACGACGCTTTCCGGTAACACCGGCATATATAACGGGACGGCTCAAGGCGTTATGCTCACTCTTGGCAACGCTATTGACGGCGACGACGTAGCAATTAACTTGAAGAAGACGTTTGCCGGCAACGTTACCAATGAAGAAATCGCCGTTCCTGTTGCTCCGTCCACGACGAGCCATACTGCAACTAACGCATCCATAACGGCATATCAACTTATTATAACCGAACTTCTTGGCGACGATAAATTTAATTACTCATTGCCGAGTAACGTGGATGCATCGTTTATAATTAGCAAACGCACTCTTGAAGTAATTGCTTGGAGTGATGGCGAAAATCAATATCAAAGCGATGAAGAGATAACCTTCATCTACGCTAAGACGACCTATACCTTAGAGCCTGTACTTAAAGCAGGCGGTATAGTAGCAGGCGAAGAAGAATTGGTAGAAATAGAAGTTTCCGGTGAATATAGTGCACAAGACGCAGGTAACTATACTGCAATCGCAAGGTTAGTGGATAACGGCAATTATGAAATGAACGTATCCAATAGAGATTGGAGTATTAAGGCTAAAGAAGTAAGCCTCTCTTGGACGGATAAGACCACCAAGGTTTATAATAAGCAAATTCAATTCGTAGAAGCAACAATAGTAGGATTAATAGACGGCGATACCGCTACTTTGAGCTACTCCGGAGCAAGTGCTGACGTTGTAGGTAATTACGTTGCAAGCGTAACCGGCATTGCGGATAACCACAACTACGTTTTGGCTAACAACTTGCCGACTCTTGCTTGGAAGATAATTCCTGCGGAAATCACGGGTGTAAGCCTAGATTCTCTCAATACGATTTATGACGGCAATAAGCATGCTCTTGCTCTAAATAAGACGACTACGCAATATAACGAAACTATAGGCAATATCACTACCGTTATGACGGATGAACTTGGTCAAACCATAGTAGGAGCAGAGACGGCTCACGCAGGTAAATATACGGTAACGGTAACCTTAAATGCCGGTTCAAATTACCAAGAAAAGACTTTGACGGCAGTTCTAACTATCGAAAAGAAAGAGTTGACTTTTACTTGGAGTGCCGAAAGAGAGTTCGTATATAATAAGACGGCTCAAGGCGTAACGCTAACCATTACCGGTCTTGTAGGCGACGACGAGTTGACGCTAAGTGGCTCAAATGGAACGGAAATTATAACGGAAACCATTAGCGGAGAAAGTCAAATCAGTTTCAAGTCCATTTCTGCATCAGAACAAGCATACTCCGCACTAATTGATGAATTAGAACACGCACACGAAGGCGTGGGAAGTTGTCATGGCGACTATAAACTACCCGAAAACAAGGGCGTAACCTATAATATCTATAAGAAATCGGTTGATATCAATTGGACGACCGATACCCTAAGTGGCGACGACGTACCTTCTTGGGACGGCTTCAACGTAGAGTATTCGAACCTTACAAGATACGTTTATGCCGAAATAGCAAGCGGAGCCGATGCGGATGACGATGGCAAGATTTACGATGGCGACGACGTAAGTGTAGTCTTAAGCAGAAACAGTGCCGTTGACGTAGGCGATTATACCGCTATGGTAGAGTCACTTGGTGGAGAAGATGCGGGCAACTACTCCTTCACGCCGGGAACGAGCCAGGCATATTCCATAACCAAGACGACGATAAAAGGCTTGGTATTTGAAGATGAAACCGTAAGATTTAACGGCAATCAATTTATTAAGAGCGTAATAGGCGATTCCACGCAACACGGCATATCCGTAAGTATTAAATATACCGGTAGGGTAGTTGAAGATTACGGCAAGAGCCAAGTATCCGATTCCGAAGGAAACAAGGTTAGAAATGCCGGTGAATATGAAATCACCGCAACGATAGAAGAAACCAAGAATTATAGTGCTTGGGAAAAGACAATAACGTTTATCGTAGAAAAGGCAACCATTTCCGACGTTAGCGTACCCAGCGTGGATACCGTTTACGACAATACTCCTAAGTCCATAACGCTAGCGGATAACTTTAAGTATGGCTCCGATACCGACGTGCTTAAACCCGTCTATACCATCCACGGCACTAAGGCGGACGGCACGGAAGTAGCTCTTAGCGTAGGTAACTCTCAAACCGATGCCGGTGTTTACGTTGTAACCATTAGCATCGATGATGACGTGGTAGAAAACGGCGTAAAAGTTAACGCCAACTATGAAGACTTTAGCATAACTGCAACCTTAACCATTGCTCGTGCTACAATGGCGTTTGCATCAACGAGCATTTCCGGTGGCGGAACCTTCACGTACAATGCAAAACCGCACGTTGCAGAAGCTGTATTCGAGAGTGTAAGTGGAGAAAATCTAACCCAATATGGCCATGTCGTTTCCATAGCTTATAGCGGTGGCGAAAATGGTAGCAATTCCGCAACGCACGTTGGTGAATATACTATTAACGCAAAGGCAAGTGCCGGTAATAACTACAACGAAACGACGATTTCTACAAAGATAATCATCGAACCCAAGAAGATAACGATTGATTGGATAGAAAACGACTTTACGTATAACGGAGTAGACCAAAGCAATAGAATAACCGCAAGCGTAATTTATGGAGCAAGCGAAGACGACGACAACAAAGTATACGATGGTGATGAAATAGTTCTCACTATAAAGATAAGTGGAGAAAACGGACAAAAGACCTTCTTTAATGCCGGAGAATATAACGTAACGGTAGAAAGAAGCAATCTCAACTACGAAATAACCAATGCTAGTGCGATTTACCAAATGAAGCAAGCCGTAATCGATTGGTTGTACCTAAAGGAAGAATACGTATCACAATACGACGCTAAAGACCACTACGTAGGCGTAAGCAAAGATGAGAACGTAGAAATTAGAGAACTGGTTACCGTTGTAGATTTGAAGAGCGGAGATAAGGGCACCGTAACTTATAAATATAATACGACCGGCTTTGGCAACGAGTATAATAAAGACTTTAATGGAGCTAAGTACGCAGGAACCTATTATATCCAAGCAACCATTAGTGAAAACGGAGTAGGCGACAACTATGAAGACGCAGTACTAACTTGTAAGATGATTATCGAGCAAGCATCATTAAAAGATTTTGGTTTTGCTAAAGAAGACAATTCCTTCGTATATAACGGCACGGCACGTACTTTGAATATAGGCTATGGCCAAGGCAACTACGTTGACGGTGAATATCGCACCCAATTCGGCGACGTATTAACGCTCACTTATAGGCTCGATGGCAACGTAGTAGACCTACCTAGTGCTATTGACGTAAAAGAAGACGAAGACGGCAAAGTTCTTCCTTATGCGGTTACGGCAACGTTTACCTTCACGGGTGAAAATGCAGATGAGTTGACGGCAAGCTACCTTGCATCCACTCTCGTTTATAACGCAAACCTAATTATTACAAAGGCTCAACTTTCCGATATAGAACTAGAAGGAAGCAATACCGTTGTTTACGACGGCAACACTCATGCTTTGACTACGGCGTTCCCTGCAACCGTAAGCGGAGTATATCCGCAGTATGTTGTAAACGGCTCGCAAGTAAGAGTGATACTTTCTGCAAACCATAACGCAGGAAACGGTGAATTGTTTAATATCGTTACCAGCATAGAAACAGCATCGGGAGTAGTAACGGAAGCACGCTCTGCTGGCGTTTATACCTTTAACGTAGACATAGTAGAAGGCGAAGGCACCAACGCTAAGAACTACGTAGATTTTGCAGGATTAAGTGAACGACTGGAAATCTTAAAGGCTAACATGGCAAACAGTGAAGGCGTTGCGTTAGCATTTGGAGTAAACCTATTCTTCGAAGACAACGAAGAAACCTATAATGCAACTCAAATGGCAATTAAGCTTGCCACCACCAAGGAAGCTAGCGTTATTACCGGAGAGCCTGTTTCCACTTGGGCAATTCGTCCCCAAGGCAATCCTGCTTATGACGTAGACGTTGCAACCGTAAGTTATACCTATAATGGCGACAACGTCACAACAAGGATGGATGCAGGAAGATATGAAGTTGTAGTAACTATATCTCATGAAAACTACGTGACGCTAACCATTGAGCAACCTGCAATTCTTGTAATAAGTAAAGCAACAATCGATTACTTCTTTAATGGAGCGGAAATAGAATACGACGGCAACACGCACTATGCATCCGTATCCTTGACGGAAGCCCATAACGATAGTCACGTTACCATGCTCGACCTAGAAGGTGGCGATAAGGCGGAAGTAAGCTATACATACTTAAACGAACTCGGCGAAGAAGAAATCTTCGTAGGAAAGAAGAATGCAGGCGTTTATGAAATAACCGCAACCATCACGATTATAGGCGGAGCAAGCAATAACTACGTTGCTTGGGGACCCGAAACCGCAACTTTGACTATTAAGCCTAAGAAAGTAACGGCAGAGTGGCAAACGCAAACCTTCACCTACAACGGCCAAGACCAGAGTGCCGGCGTAAGAGCAACCTTCACGAAGGTTGGCAATGAAATTCAAACCTTGAACATAGCGTTTGAAGGCACAAGCGGAATGGCAAATGGTCAAACCGAGTTCAAGAACGCAGGTACTTATACCGCAACGGCAAGTTATACTACCGACAATAACTATGAAGTACAAAATACCGTTCACACCATTACTATCAATAAGCACACGCTAAGATTGTTCTTCTTGGGTGATGAAAACGGTATGACGTACGACTCTAAGACTTATTACCTATTAGTTAATACGATTAATGCAAAGAATTTGAGTAATACGCCGGCTTCCACCATAACCGTTGTTACCGGTGATGAAGTTGAGATAGATTACGCCTACGCAAAGAACGGAGTTCCGCAAGCAGTAGCAGGGGCTAAGAACGTAGGTGTATATACCATAACTGCAACGCTAAAGAACGAAGGCGAAAGCAACTTTGAAAATTGGTCTAGCGAAGCAACGCTAATCATAAGCAAGAAGGTGTTAGAAGTACAATACGATACCTTAACTAAGGTATACGATGCTACTACGAATTGTCCCGGAATTACGGGAGTAGCAGGCATTTGTGATGTTGACAAGGAATATCTCACCTATACAGCAACCTATGCCGATAAGAACGTTTCCAACAATAATCCTATCGACGTAAGATTGGTAACCAAGGAAGGAGCGGAAGCTCAAAGCGAATTGGTTGAAAATTATTATATCTCATTCTCCAAGCCCGGCGTAATTACCGCAAAAGAACTTAGGGTTGATGAAAATCAATACGTATGGACGAAGATATACAACGGCACCATCAACACGGCATATGGAGAAATCAACGCATTTGCAACCGGATATGAAAAGATTCCCGGCGACGATATCGTTATAACCGCTACCTATAACTCTAAGAACGTCAAGGAAGCAAATAGAATAATCTTCTCACGCAGTGGAACGTCGGCAAACAACTACTTCATGTCTGACCTAGAATTCCCCGAAGTTGACTTTGAAACGACCTATTTGATTAGTCCCTTGGATGCGGGTATACTTTGGTCCGGCTTAGAGTTTACTTATAACGGCAAAAACAGAATAAGCGAAGTAAGTGCATACGTAGAACTTAAGACCGGCGATCTCGGACTATCACAAAAGGGTGACGGTAGGGCATATTTGACGGTAACCACTTATGCACCTAACGCAGAAGGCGACTTGGTTTCCGTAGAATTCCGCAACGCCGGAACCTATACGGCAATGGCAACCAGCCAAGACTTTGATGCGAAAATGCAAGCCAACTACGGCATTACGAGCAGTACCAAAGAATTGGTAATTACTCCGTTAACTATTAGAGTAATTTGGTACGGTATCAATAGTGTTGTATACGTTTATAACGGCGAAGACCAAAGCAATTTGATTTCCGTAGAAGCAACGTTGGTAGATAGTGATATGGATAAGTATTCCGAATATCTCGAACCCGTATTTGGTCCGGAAGGATTTAAGAACGCAGGCGACTATACGTTCACCGTAAAATTCAAAGAAGGCGACGAATATAAAGAACTTGCCAACAACTATATTTTGGCAGATGCTACAGCAACCAAGAGAATGGAAAAGGCAGAAATAGGAGACGGCCTATTCTTCTCCGGCGAGCATACGTGGCAGTATTACAATGGCGAGAAGAAGGGTTACTTTGTAGCAAACGAAGAGCCGGAAGACGGAACTTATAACACTTATTACGCCCTAAAATATAAGTATGACGATGCTCCCATCATTGTTCACTATAAAGATGGTGAAGGTTACGACTGGGTAAGTGAAGACGGAACCATTACCGTAACGGGTAACGCAATTAAGAATGCCGGCAAGTATACTCTAAAAGCCGTTGTAGATGAAACGGATAACTATAAGGGTTGGGAAGGCAAAATCGATATAACCGTAAATAAGGGTGTCATAAATAACTTGTTTATGACGGACCGTGGCGTTGACTACGACGGATATGAGCATAGATTGTACGTAAGCAACGTAGAAGGCAAGGAAAGTGCCGAAAAAGAAGCAATACAACTTCCTGATAAAACTAATGCAATAGTAGAATATAGCGTAGTAAGTAATTACGTAACCGTAGAAGGTGCATACCGCTTAGATTGGGGTGCAGAGAACAACTATGCGGTACAAGCAGGTACGCACGTAATTAACGCACAAATAGAAGGTCTCCAAAACTATGAATATTGGCATGCTGAAGCCGTCTTATTAATAAGCCAAGCACAAGCTAATGTAATTTGGAGATATAACGTAGTAGACGAAACGGCTGACTTTAAGTATAATGCACAAGATCAAACGAGTGCAGTCACGGCATATATTTTGCGTGAAGGTTCCGTTACGGATGCAAATCGTACCATACCGCTAAGCATAGATTTCACTCTTGATGCTGAAAACGTAGAAGAAGAGTTAAGAAAGTACTTTGCCGTTGCAGGAAGCTATGTAGCAACCGCATCCTTCAACCAAGACGATGATGAAACCGAGTGGCATGAAAATAACTATATACTAAATAACCACGTAAACGAACTTGAAATGAAGAAGTACGAAATCGAGTTGCAGTGGTTATATGGATGTTCTTGCTATCCGAAAGGAACTCCATACGTTTCCGGTTGCGTATATGACGGCACTGAACACAGCGTAATAGCTAAGGGAATAGGCATTAACGGAGCAGAAATGGCTCTTATAACGAGCGAAGACGGCTTTAAAGGAACCAACGCAAATTCATATACTGCAACCGTTAACGACATAGCGGAAGGCTATGATAACGTTCAAATAGGCGATACAACTTATGAGCTAGCATTTGCAATTAACTATAAATTGCCTAGCGATAAGGCGTTTAATTGGACCATTGAACAACGCCCGATAACTTTGGTTATGGAAAGCGATACCTATCTCTCCAAGATATACGACAGTACACAATCATTCAATAGTGATGGTAGTGGTGCAGAAGTGAAGATTTCTTCCGGGGAAAACAATACTATAGTTAAGACCAAAGTTTATTACTTTAGAGAAGAAAACTATGATGATAAGCAAAACAAGGTAGTTTACTCCTTGAGCAACATTATCAATGGTGATGCAGACGAAGTAGATATCGCATTAGACAAGGTATTTGCCGAAAGAAGCGACGTCAAGGCACATAGTGTAACAATAGACTTGGGCAAACTCAGTTCCACTGGTAACTATAGGATGGTTAACGACTTTACGGGCTTTAGATACTATAAGCAAGAAGAATGTCAAATCATCCAACAATTAAGAGTTAAGGCAAGTTTCATGGAAGGATTGTCGCACGTTTATAACACTCAAACCTTCAGTAAGGTTATAGCCGATGAATCTTTCAAGATAGAAGACGCCGGTATCATTAATTTAGTTAATGTTAGAACGGGCGGCGGAATGTCGGAACTTTATAGCGGAAACTTCTTTGAAGGTAGCTTTAATATCGGCGGAGCAACGAGCGTAGGTAAGTATGCAATACAATATACCTTCGATATAGTTGCAAAGGACGGAGAAGGTAACGAAATTTATAACTACGCCTTCATTGATGCAAGCAATAATATTATCGCAAGAGATGAAAACGGCAATATCACCAACAACGTACTCAGCGTAACGTTTGAAGATGGAACACCCGTCGATTACGTCATAAAGGCACGTCGTTTGAACATCGAGTACCATAACCAACTCCAAAGCTTTAATGCACCCACGAGAAATGACGTTGAAGGCTACGTCGTATTGAACGAAAGCGACTTGACGGATATGGATTGGATTGTTCCTGGTTATGATTCTTTAGGAAGTGAAGCCGAAAAAGAAAATGCGAAGATTCTCGCTCTACGCAATATGCTTATTGACGAAGGATTTGCGGACGAAGAAATGAGCATTTCCGGAATAATAAAGAATAACTGGAAGAAACAAACCTATAGTTATAGCGAATACACCTATATAATTGGTAACACAACCAAGGATGGCGAAGAATATTTGCTTAAAGTAGAAACGGATGGCACCAATTACGAAGTAAATGCTCCGACGCTACAATTAACCTACTTGGAAGTAAGCGACGACTTGTTGTACGTATTTAACGTTTATACCTTCCAAGACTTAATCGAAATGGAAAAAGACGTCTACGGATTGAATAATGCTCGCAACGTAGACGGCGTAGGCGTTGCACCTACTTATGTTCAAATGAACGATATTAGTGGTATAAAGGCAGAAGGTGGATATTATTCCATCGGCAGAAGCAACAAGATGAACTTTACCGGAACCTATGACGGCAACGGCAAGACTATAAGCGACTTTATCATTTACTGCGTAGATACCAGCACCTTCGGTCTCTTTGGTAGCTTGAATAATGCAACCATAGAAAACCTAAAGATAAGAAGAGTAAATCTAATAGGTGGTGGCAATACGGAACGTGCAGGTGTTATAGCTGCAAGTGCAAACGATTCTATTATAATGAAGGTGGACGTATCTGCCGACGTAACCATTACCGCAAGCGGAAACGTATACGTTGGCTTGCTGGTCGGTCACGCAACGAATACGTCGTTTGCATTAAACGGAGTAGCCGGATATGCTATCATAAACGCTGCTACAGCTTATTTTGGTGGAGTTAGTGGTGCTCTTGTTGCAGATGGCGAAAGCCAAGTAAACGCATCCGTAGAAGGTAACGCCGTATTTGCGGACGTCAAAGTTAAAGCAAACGAAGTTTATGCCGATTATATCGTGGGTCAAACCAGCGTTCCTGTTACGGCTAATACTTATCTAAAGGATAGCTTGTTGATAATAAAGGGCGATAGTGGTGATTCATACATAGAAAAATCGAACCTACAAGGAACCGGATACGCATATTCCGAGTTCTACGGCATAGAAGTTGCTGACGTAGAAGAAGGCGGAACCTATTATTTGCATGGGGTACGTGGCGACGTTACGAGCGGTATCTATATGGAAGAAACGATAAACGGATACGTTGCAAGAAACGTTCTCATCGACAACTCTACTGCATCTCTAAGCGTATACGATTACGTACAAGGCGAATACGTTGCAAGTGGCGTAATGGTAACGAACGGCATCTACGACGTAACTTATTCCTTCAATGGAGAAATAACGCAAACGGCAGTTAGCGGTGACTTCTACTTATATTATATGGATTCTACTGCTCGTGGCATGGCAATGGAAGAAATAGACGAAGTATACAAAGCATATGAAATCGTAGTTGACTCAAGCCAAAGAAGCCAAATTAAGATATACAATGCAAAACTTGGTGAGTGGTGTAACGTAGAGTTAATGGGAAGTGTAGGAAGCGTAACAGATGGAGTAATCACTCTTCCCGTAGGCGTCTATGACTTTAGTTACAATAATGAAACCGGCATGGTTTCCATCACGGAATCCTATGAAAAGAGCATAAGAGAAGGCTATTACGTCAAGGGAGCAAACGGACTTGGCATAGGCTCTCTAATGACTTATGACGGAGAAAACTACGTCCAAAGCAATCTTGTTGTCGGCGGAATTAAGGAAGGCATTTACGTTTACGCAAAGGGTGTAAGTATCAATGCCGTTTATGATTACGACGACTTGCAGGCAGGTTCAATTGGAACTAGGGGCACTCATGGCAAGATAGTTTTACCGCAAGGTATCTATGACGTAACGTTCAACGTAGCTAGCGGTAAGATACTCATAGTTTCCAACTCCGCTAACGTAACCGGCGAAGTTATGGAAATGGTATCCGTAGATATGATGCGTAAGTTCATACATCTACCCAAAGATGCACTTGCCGAAGGAAACGTAATTAACATAAGGTATTATAGACAAATTTCTCTCATGAGAGCATACGGTTGGATGGATTATTGCATAATTGACAACATCTATATTCCGGAATCACTTTCAACCGGAACAATAGAAGACCATTACTATGGCACCTTTACTAAGAAAGCAGATAACCTAGAAATCTATGCAGTAACTAATGAAGCGTACTATCTAATGCTGGAGATCAATGAACAAGTAATAATCGTTCAACGGGGAGCATAATGACAAAAGTTAATCGACTGACAATTTTATTCTTATTTATTTTTGCTTTTGTGGTAAGCATACTTTTCGTTGTGCCAAACGACGTAACGGCTTCGGCTGAAATAAATTTTATTGACGTTGTAGAGATAAGAAACGGTGAAAACGGATACTTATATGGTAACGGAAGCGAGTTTAAGGAAGCGGACAGCCTGCAAGAGATATTCGACGACGTTGTAGATAGGGAACTTGTTACGAACGCAAGAATACGTTTTAACAACGTTTACGCAACGGATAAAATAGTGCTGGATTATGAGCGTAAAGTAGTAATAGAGTCCGGCATTGTCACCTATGACGGCGAAGTAGAAGATAATTTTATAACCATAAAAAGCGGTGCACTTGAAGTTTTCGGTGCGGAAATAAATAGCGATAGTGCGTGCGTCATAAGAGTAGAAAACGGTGCGGAATTTACGCTCAGTAGCGGAACGCTATCGATTGATGGTGTCGTTAGCGGTAAAATACAATCCACCCTTCTTAATGCGGGTACAAGCATAATTACGGGTGGAAAAATATCCTACGCAAGCTCGGCTGCCGGCAATGCCGGTCAAGCTATATCGCAAATAGGGGCGTCATCTAGGTTGACCATAACGGAAAGCGTGGCGGACGGAGTACTGTGCATGGGTAAAAGTGCTTTGCGTATTACCGATGGAATAGTAGAAATCAATAGTGGTACTTTTAAGGCTACCGCAAACGATAGCGTGCAAAACGGTGCTTCTTTGATAATGACCGGCAACTCAAAAGTTACCATAAATGGCGGTAAGTTCGAAAGCGTAAACGTAGAAAAGACCATAACGCTCGCAGGTAACGGCAACTCTATGTTAACTTTAAACGGCGGTAGCATAAAAGGAAGAATTACTTTTAATGCAGGAAGTGGCGGTAACACTACGTCGCTTGCCATTTTGGGTAGAGAAGTGATATCTTCCGATTATGGTAACGTCATAGTTTATTCGGATGAAGAAAGCCTAACTACCGCTAATGCTAAACTAGGACTTGTTGGACAAAAAGGATATTATTTGAGCGGTTGGGTAGGCGTAACGTCACTAAATCCGTTGGTTTCTGAGTTTTCTCAAAATGCAACCATACTTGCTCTAGCAAGTAATCTTTATGAAGTAACCTTAAAGGTAGGAGATGAAACCTATAAGAAGTCAGTTGCCTATGGCTCGGTATGCAATCCCGACGATTTTGGCGTTGTGGTTAAAGAAGGATACGCCATTAAAAGATGGAAGAATAGTTTGGGCGATTCGGTGGGCCTATCAATTGTCGCAAAGGGAGAAGAAACCTTTACGGCAGAACTTGTACTTGCAACCCCAAGTTTGAACGAAATAACGGACGTTAGAGCGGTCTACGACGGAAGTGAGTTCGTAAGGAGCGTGTCGTCAAGCGAACTAGAAGGACTAACTTACCAATACGTATGGAAGAAAAAGAACGCTGTTAACGAGTGGCTAGACGTTTATAGCGGAAAGGATATTTCTTTTAAGGACGTCAAAGATTCCGGCGAATACAAGGTTGAAGTTAGTGTTAGCGACGGCATTGCGAGTGTTAAATCAGAAAGTAATTCGTTTGTGGTGGAAATCGCAAAAGGCGAATATGAAGGCGTTACTCATCCTACGATAACGGGAGTTTATTCCCCGTCGCAAAGATTATCGTCTTTTGAGCTGGAAGCAGGCTTTAACTGGGTTAATCTATCCGAAGTGCCCACCGTAAGCAAGAAAAACTATGAAGCCAACTACTGTTTGGATGAATCAAACTATAACGTAAAAACTCTCATGATTACCATAGAGCTTGAGAAAGCACCCGCAGTAGAAGAAGAGCACACCCTTAGGGCAAGCGGATATAAATATTCCGGCGAAAAAACGCTGGCCGATTATCCATTTAGCGATAGTGCGTGGCGTTGGGCGGATGAGAGCATTGTTCCAAGAGTTGGTAACAATTCGTATCTTGCCTACCATAATCCCGATAGGGAAAACTATCTAGACTATGCAACGAAGGTTTCTTTGGTTATAGGAAAGGGTGAGTATGAAAACGTACCCAATCTATATTTGGAACTAGTGTATGAAGCTGGGCTTGACGTAGCAGAGGTTGTTCAAAAATATAGTACTGAACTCGGAGCTTATTCGTTTGCAAAGAGCGTTAGCGTAAAAGAACCACTATGCGAAATAAAGACTTTTGTCTTTGATGCTACGTATAATTTGGAACCAAACAACTATAACGATTATGTATGCAAAATCGAAATTAAGGTAACCAAAGGAAATGTTTCGGCAGACTATAATGCAGAAAACGTTATAGATGGCGGTGCGTACGTAGAAGGGAAAACGCTAGCGGACGTCTATTTAATTTCTTCTAGCTGGAGATGGAAAAATCCCGAAATGGAGCTTGCTTCGGGTGATAACGCATGCGTAATAATATATAACCCCAACGTAGAGTTATACAACGACTATGAGTTAGAAGTCATCGTTAAAGTGGAGAAAGGTGCGGTAGATAACGCAACGCATAGGAAACTAAGCGGTACCTATTCTCCCACCCAAACGCTTGGCGATTTTACTCTTGATTATGGCTGGAGTTGGATTGATGCAAGCATCGTTCCTACGGTTGCCAAAACGAAGTACTCAGCCGTATTTAACAAGGGAAGCGACTACGTTTTGCATTATGCCGAAGTAGAACTCGTGTTAGAAAAGGCGGACTTGGACGTAAGTGGCATTGTGTTTGAAGCTAAGACCGTAACCTATGATGGCCAAGCACATAATATTGAGTATCAAGGCACGCTACCTAGCGGTTTAACGTTTAGCCACTACGAGCATACGTCTCCCATCAAAAATGCGGGAATCTACGAGTGCAAAGCGTATTTCACGCAAGCCGATACGGAAAACTATAACGTGGCAAAAACCGTGTTTACGGCAAAGCTTGTCATTAATAGGGCAAGCGTGGATATGAGTGGTATCGTCTTTAATGGTAAAGAAGTCACCTACGACGGAAACGAGCACTTTTTGTCTTATGAAGGCACGCTACCGAGTAACGTCAGGGCAATATACTTTAATAATGGTAAGGTTCTAGCCGGAAGATACGTTGTAGAGCTTCTTTTCGAACTTGACGACGTCAACAATTATAATCAAGTTCAACCCATGCAAGCAGTTCTTGTCATTAAAAAGGCAAGTTCTACCATAGCGGTTGGAGAGAAATACGAATATGCCTACGATGCAAAAGAGCATGTACCCACGGCAATGATAGGTAACGCAGAACAAACGATAGCCTATACGATAGAAGGGGATGTAAAAAATGTTGGGGAGCACATCGTAAAGTTTTATGCAAACGAAAGCGTAAATTATCTTTACGTCGAGAAGGAAGTTAAGGTCATAATTAACGTTACTAGCGTAGAGTGCGGTAACGTTTATGGTAAAGAAATAAGTGCATTGATAGGCAAAGTTACCAACGCAGAAGTAGGCGTTGCGGACGGCGTTGACTTGACCATGCCGGTTATAACGCTCAGCAATGAAGAAATCGTGTTTGACGTTTTGCTCGGCGGAAATGCGTTGCAAGGTAATTATACGGTAAGCATTTTAATGCCGGATGGATTAACAGGACAACCTAAAGTGTATCTATGGAACGGCACGGAATACGTGGAGATATCAAGCGTTGTCGGTGGCAACTACGTTATATTTAGTACGAGTTCACTAGGAAGATATAAACTTGTTGCAACGGAAAAATGGCAAATCTTAGAAGACGATAGGCTTGATTGGTGGGCATGGCTACTCATAGCCGTTGCTATTGTCATGGCTATAGGCGGTAGTGTCACTGGTATTATAATTGCCGGCAAGAAAGGCAAGATATCGCTTGATAGAATTAGAGCGATATTTAAGAACGTTCAAAAGAAGTCGGTGGATGAAAATCAAGACGCATCCAATGGAGAAAATGATGAAAAATAAGACCTTGATTATAAGTATAGTTTTAGTTTGCATAACCGTTACACTTGCTTTAGCGGTTACTACTTATGCGGTTTGGACGGAGCAAGCAGACGACTTCATTGACGTCCAAATTCCCACTAGCGATTTTAATCCTTCGGCGAAATATATCGTATATAAAGGTCTTGATGCAAATGGTAATTTTACCGATGATTCTATTGCGTCTTATGCAGTAGTGGGCTACTCCGGAATCATTTCGGAGCTGGTAATTCCTGCAACCTATGAAGGCTTGCCGGTAACTAGAATTTCCGTTATTCATGGGGATACGGAAACCAATCTTGCAGGCAATCGTTTTATAACAAGCATTATAATTCCGGATAGCGTAACCAGAATAGATGAAGGTGTGTTTGCTAATATAACCGGGCTAAAAAAGGTAACCTTACTTGGTGAAACGGGTATCGATATTGGCAATTTAGCATTTGCCGGTTGCGTGGAATTGTCGGAATTCGTATATAGCGATACAAAAAATATAACCGGCGATAAAGCCAGCTATCTTCTTAATACTTCTGTTAATGGTTAAGGACTAAGTCGGAGGCCAAGCGGT
>JAZNYA010000150.1:0-2421 GCA_045594145.1 Candidatus Stercoripulliclostridium sp.
TTTATAACCTTTAGCCACCAATAGCTTTGCTGCATTTTGTTCGGCTACTATACCCCTAGCATCTTTATCCATTAGTTAAAAAAATTCTTTATGAAGGTTTTTCTGTGTATAGGACATGGTCCATATTTTTTAAGCATTTCAATGTGATGCTTAGAACCATACCCTTTGTGACTTTCAAAGCCGTATTCCGGATACATTTCCGCATATTCTAGCATTTTTCTATCACGCTCTACTTTTGCAAATATGGAAGCTGCTGCAATGCAATAACTAATTGCATCTCCATGTATAAGCGAAAGCGACGGATATGGTAAATCTAGCTTTACTGCATCAATAAGCACCATTTCGGGCAATGGAAAGATAGAAAGTATGGCTTCCTTCATCGCCTTTTTAGTTGCGTTCAAAATGTTTATTTCATCTATTGTGTTAGCATCAACAAAGATAGTTTTATACGACACACAACAATCTTTTAATTGCTCGTACAAGAGCTCCCTTTTCTTTTCCGTCAGTTTTTTAGAGTCATTAACCCCTTCCAAGATATTAGAAAGATCTGGAATACATGCTCCCGCACAAACGGGACCGGCTAACGGACCACGCCCAGCTTCATCTACCCCACAAATAAAATTGAGCCCTTGCGAAATAAGTTTTCGCTCGTTAACAAGCAAATCAGCCATCTATGCTCTCCAACGTATATTTTCCTAAGTATCCTTTTCTAAAGTCGGAAATAATTATTTTAGCAATGCGTTCGTAATCAAGTTCCCCACCACGCATAATGACGCCACGCTTTTTACCTATGTCTTCCATAATTTCAAGCGGTGTCTTTCCATCAATGCTGTCTAATCTATAGCGATTAATTAAATCTTCAGGATGGTTTTCGGAAAAATATTTTATTGCTTCAAGTGCAAGCTCTGCTACGTCCACTACGTCTTCTTTAACGCTTCCAATCAAAGCAAGTCGCATAGCTTTATTTTGATCTTTAAAGTCAGGATATAGTACACCGGGACTATCAAGGAGTTCTATATACTCTCCAATAGAAACCCATTGCTTTCCACGAGTGACTCCGGGACGATTTCCAGTAACTGCCTTCTTCTCTCTAATAAGGCTATTAATTAACGTAGATTTGCCACAGTTAGGTACGCCTATAACCATAGCACGAACTGTTTTCTTAACGCCTTTTTGATTATACTTTTCAATCAAATCTTCATTAAGCTCCAACAAGTTCTTTACGATTACCGGGGCATCTGCTTTAGAAATAGAGTTACTGTAAATACATTTATATCCTTGCCTACGGAATTTATCGACCCATTTAATTACTTCCTTTTGGGATACCATATCCGCCTTATTGAGAACATAAAGTCTAGGTTTATTTCCTATAACTTCATCGAAGGCCGGATTAATACAAGACTCGGGAGCACGAGCATCAAGAACGTAGATTACAGAATCTACGACCTTAATTTCTTCGCTCATCATTCTAATTGCTTTGGTCATATGACCAGGAAACCAATGTATAAACATAACTTTAATCCTTTTTAACCAAATCCGGGCGTCGAGCGTTGGTGATTTTGATGCTTTGCTCTTTACGCCACTTAGCTATTTCTGCATGATTACCAGAAAGCAACACTTCCGGAACTTTTAGTCCCATAAATTCTTGTGGGCGAGTATATTGTGGATACTCAAGCGTTCCTTCCGAAAAGCTTTCTTCTTGGGTAGATTCTTCCGAACCCAGCACAGACGGAATATAGCGTGCAACCGTATTAATTACTACAAGACTAGCTAAGTCGCCGGAAGTTAATACGTAATCACCTATTGACAGTTCCCTATCAACGTCAAGCTCTATTATACGTTCATCTATGCCTTCATAACTGCCGTTAATCAACATTATGTGCTCGTAAGATGCAAGTTCCTTTACAAGCTTTTGTGACAAGGTTTCACCCTTTGGGCTCAAATAGATTCTTATAGCTTTATGTTCCGGGTCGACACTCGTGATGCTATCATGCAAAGGTTGCGGGGTCATAACCATACCCGCACCACCACCAAAAGGATAGTCGTCACACTTTTTATGCTTGTTAGTTGAATAGTCCCGAATATTATGAATATCAACGGAAAAAAGCTCCTTTTCAAGAGCTTTACCAATGATACTTTCATTTAACACCGAATACATTTCGGGGAATAATGTTAGTACGCTAATTCTCATAAACGACAACTTTTTCCAATTCTTCTTTCGAAAGTATAATGTTTTTGTTGGGCAAATCGTAGGTTTCTATAACGCCAAGCTTATGTGGAAACATGAAATTTTTATATCCATCAATGCCGTCCACACAATATACGTCAGCTGCACCATATTGTAGTATTTCTCTCAAAACTCCTACTCTAGCACCATCAACGACCAAATATAATCCGATTAAGTCGTCAATGTAATAGGTA
>JAZNYA010000151.1:0-5920 GCA_045594145.1 Candidatus Stercoripulliclostridium sp.
CATCACAAGGTTCTCCGTTCAAAAGCAAATCAAGCTTAACCAAGTCGTCCGCATTGTACCCATCAAGTTCATACTCTAAACTTGCATAACCACGAGTTCTAGACTTAAGTGCATCAAAGAAATCATATATTATCTCAGCAAGCGGTATTTTGTAATCAACCCTTACACGTGATTGGTCAAGATAGGTTAAAGTAATAAAGACACCCCTTTTCTCTTGGCAAAGTTCCATAATCGAACCCACGTATTCCGGCGGGGTATAAATGTTTGCAGAAACTACGGGCTCCATAATTTCTTCTATTTCCGTAGGATTAGGCAAGTGAGAAGGATTATCTACGTTTATAATTTCACCATTGGTCTTCTTAACCTTATAGCTAACGCTAGGTGCTGTGGTAACTAAATCCAAGTCGAATTCCCTTTCGAGACGTTCTTCAATTACTTCCATATGGAGAAGTCCAAGGAAACCTGCTCTAAAGCCATATCCTAAAGCTCCCGACGTTTCGGGTTCAAACAAAAGTGCAGCATCATTAAGATTCAACTTCTCCAAAGCTTCTCTTAAGTCGTTGTATTTTGAACCATCCGCAGGATATATACCAGCAAAAACCATTGGTAATACTTTTTTATAGCCGGGCAAAGGTTCTTCCGCTCCATTTTCTACAGCAGTAATCGTATCACCTACAGCAGTATCCTTAACGTTCTTTATGCTAGCTGCCAAATAACCTACGTCACCAGCTTTTAAAACAGGGACAGCTTGCATATTGGGAGAGAATACGCCGACTTCCGTACACTCAAAAGTCTTTCCAGTTGCCATCATTTTGATACGTGTACCTGCTTTGATTTCTCCATCAACAACTCTTATATTACATATTGCACCTTTATAATTATCGTATGCACTATCAAATATAAGAGCTCTAAACGGTGCTTCTTCATCACCACTGGGAGCCGGTAACTTTTCTATGACTTGCTTAATTACTTCTTCAATATTAATTCCTTCTTTTGCACTGATTAGCGGAGCTTCATCGGCAGGTAGACCGATTACGTCTTCAATCTCTTTTTTGCAAGAATCGGGATCTGCCGATGCCAAATCAATTTTATTTATTACAGGAATAATTTCTAGGTTATTATCAATAGCAAGATAAGCATTAGTTAAAGTTTGTGCTTCTATTCCTTGCGTTGCATCAACTATAAGTATCGCTCCTTCGCAAGCAGCAAGGGAACGTGATACTTCATAGGTAAAGTCAACGTGGCCGGGAGTGTCAATCAAATTAAGCGTATATTCTTCACCATTGTATTCATAAAACATACGTACTGGCGTAAGTTTTATAGTAATACCACGCTCTCTTTCGATATCCATACTATCCAATAGTTGCTCTTTCATATCACGATTAGAAACACACCCTGTGTGCTCTATGATTCTATCCGCTAAAGTGCTTTTACCGTGGTCGATATGGGCGACTATGCAAAAATTTCTAATTTTATCTTGTCTATTGCTCATTTAACTATTTTTGTTTTGCTCTATAATCTTCAACTGCTGCATGGATTGCTTCTTCTGCCAGAACTGAACAATGTATCTTTTGGGGTGGAAGACCGCCAAGGAAAGCAACAACGTCCGCATTTTTAATTTCAAGTGCTTCTTCTATCGTCTTACCAATTACCATATCGGTAGCAATAGATGCCGTTGCAATAGCGGCAGCACAACCGAAAGTCTTAAACTTAGCGTCAACTATAACGTTGTTTTCAACCTTGATATAAATTCTCATTATATCGCCACAAGATGCATTGCCTATGGTACCAACGCCATCAGCATTTTCAATTTCACCTACGTTCTTCGGATTAGAGAATACTTCTAATACTTTATCATTATACATAACTGCCTGTTCCTTTTTCCATGTTAAATAAAGGCGACATTTGGCGTAATCTTTCGACGCTCGCCTTCAATACGTCAAAAGTATAATCCATTTCTTCTTGAGTTGTGTCTTTTCCAAGACTAAATCTAATAGAGCTGTGAGCCAATTCTTCCTTAACTCCTAGTGCTAGAATTACGTGAGAAGGCTCTAGGGACCCGGAAGAGCAAGCAGAACCACTACTTACGGCAATTCCGGCCAAGTCCAAATTGATAAGAATGCTTTCGCCTTCAATATACTCAAAGCTCAAATTAGCGTTATTTGGTAAACGATGTTCCATGCCACCATTAAGATACACAAAAGGTATTTCGCTAAGAACACGTGATACAAACGCATCTCTTAATCGTGCTATCTTCGCATTGTTTTCCGCCCTATCTCTAACTGCAATTTCGAGAGCTTTTGCCATTCCAACTATCAAAGGAGTAACCGTCGTTCCGGCTCTCATTCTACGCTCTTGATGGCCGCCGTGTATCACTCTTTCCATTTTAATACCCGAGCGAATATACAATGCACCAATTCCTTTAGGCCCATGGAATTTGTGGGCTGACATCGACAACAAATCTATGTTCAACGCATTAACGTCAATATCTTGCGAGTCCATAGCTTGAACGGCATCCGTATGGAATAAAATACCTTCTTCCTTGCAGAACTTACCGATTTCTGCGATAGGTTGAACAGCACCCATCTCATTATTTGCGAACATTACGGATACCAAAACAGTATTATCGGTTACCGATTCTTCCAAATCTTTAAGACTAACCCTGCCGTCTTTATCTACCGGCAAATAGGTTACGTCAACGTCCCCCCTAGCCTTCAAAGCATCAAGCGTATCCATAATTGCCGGGTGCTCGATTGCAGAAGTAATAATGTGTTTACGTTTTTGTTTGGATGCTCCTACAACACCTTTCAATGCCCAGTTATCAGATTCGCTTCCGCCGGAAGTGAAGTAAATCTCGTTAGCTCTAGCACCAATGCATTTCGCTATAGTTTCTCTTGCGTCATCAACTGCTTTCAAGGCCTTTCTTCCAAAAGAGTGCAAAGAACTTGCGTTACCAAAAGTTTCGGAAAAATAAGGTATCATTACTTCCAAAACTTCTTTATCTACAGCAGTAGTCGCAGAATTATCAAGATATACTTTCATCATATTTTCCCCTTAAAAAATGAAATCGTCTGCGTACAAAGGATATTGTTGAGTTAACTCTTTAATCTTGGTAGCAACTCTTGCTACAGCTTCTTCTTTGTTCTTAATAATATCGATTATACATTCACCTATAACAACCATAGCATCTTCTTTCATGCCACGAGTGGTAGCTGCAGGAGTTCCTATTCTTAATCCATTAGGATTAAAAGGACTTGCATCGTCGTTAGGTATGCTGTTTTTGTTTGCAGTAATATTTGCTTCATCAAGAAGGTGTTCTAATTCCTTGCCGGCAATACCGGTACCACGCAAATCTATGAGCATTAGGTGATTGTCCGTACCATTACTAAATAGATTTATTCCACCAGCCATTAGCGTATCTGCTAGAACACGAGCATTCTTAACAATCTGCTTTTGATATGCTTTGAACTCGTCCGTTAATGCTTCCTTGAAAGCCACAGCTTTAGCTGCTATAATGTGCATTAAAGGTCCACCTTGGGTTCCGGGGAAAACAGATTTATTTATTAGTTTTGCGACGTCATCGTTATTTGTCATAATCATCCCGCCACGGGGTCCCCTTAATGTCTTATGGGTGGTCGTCGTTACAACGTCGGCATAATCAACAGGACTTTCATGCTCACCTGCTACTATTAATCCCGCTATGTGTGCAATGTCCACCATTAAATAAGCACCGACCTTATCAGCAATTTCTCTAAAACGCTTAAAGTCTATGGCTCTAGGATAAGCACTTGCACCGGCAACGATGAGTTTAGCTTTTGACTCTATAGCAACTCTTTCTACTTGTTCATAGTCTATGTATCCGTCTTCGCCGACTCCGTAGAATACGAAATTGTAATTTTTACCACTTAAGTTTACCGGACTACCATGCGTAAGGTGGCCACCATGAGCAAGGTCCATACCAAGTATGGTGTCACCATTTTTAAGAAGGCTGAAGTAAACTTGAATATTGGCACTACTGCCAGAGTGGGGTTGAACGTTAACATACTTTACGTTAAACAATTTCTTTGCTCTTTCTATTGCAAGCTTTTCTGCTATATCAACAAAAACGCAACCGCCGTAGTATCTTTTGTCCGGGTAACCTTCAGCATACTTATTGGTCAAATGGGTTCCCGCAACAGTCAATGTGGGAAGCGAAACAAAGTTTTCGCTTGCAATTAGTTCTACGTTATTTTGTTGTCTCCGTAGTTCTTTTACTATAACTTCATACAACTCGGGGTCACTTGCTTTAACCGGTCTTAAATCTATCATCTGATTGTTTCCTTATATATATTTCTCTATAGTTGCGAGTATTTGTTCTTCACTTCTTAATCCTACCGATTTCTCCAAAAGTTTGCTATCTTTGATATAAAGAAGCGTAGGTATAGTATTTACTCCATAGGCTATTGCAATATCTTCAAGCTCATCAACGTCAACTTTTGCAACTATACATTTATCTTCGGTTTTACTAGCAACTTGCTCAAGGATGGGTGCAAGCATTCTGCAAGGTCCACACCAAGTGGCAAACAAATCTACAACACATAGTTTTCCGCTATTAATTAAATTATTAAATTCGTTAGTGCTTTCAATTATTTTCATATTTACTCCTTGTTCGTCTCCGAATTATTTTTATTTTCTATAAGTATTGCACTCATGACGGGTAAGTAATCTGCCTTTTTCTTGATTATGAGTTTATCCACTATCGCTACTCCGACAAAGCTTAAAGCTAGACTTCCCAGAGAAGCAACCAGTGATATCCAAAGCTCAAGTTTAAAGGTTGCTACCAACACTATCGCCATTATTAAAAGTGGAACAACGTACACAATAAAGGATGCCGTCAATACTGCTCTTTTCCCCATTGTTACTTCGACCTTATCCCCTACTTTTGCATTAAGCGAGTTCTTTAGCCTAAGTTCAACGTACATTTCTTCACGGGGCTTTAAGCACATGTTACAATTTTCGCAAGCAGTCTTTCGCTCGAACCTAACTGTTGCCGTGCTTCCTTTAATTTTGTGTACGAATCCTACTTCTTTCATTAAAACTTAATTCCTAATTCATCAAGTTGCTTTTGTTCTACGATAGAAGGACATTCTTCCATCAAGCCAATCGCAGATTGATTCTTCGGGAATGCAATAACGTCCTTAATGTTTTCCGTTCCAGTCAAAAGCATTACCATTCTATCAAATCCCAATGCCAATCCACCGTGTGGCGGAACGCCGTAGTTGAAAGCTTCTACAAAGTAACCAAATCTTTCATTTATGTCTTGTTCGGTTAGAGATATCATTTCAAACATCTTTCTTTGTATGTTTCTATCATTGATACGAATTGAGCCACCACCGGCTTCTTGTCCGTTAATGACAAGGTCATAAGCCTTTGCACAAACCTTCAAAGGATTCTTATCAAGATACTTCAAATGTTCGTTCTTTGGGCTTGTGAAAGGATGGTGCATTGCAACAAGACGCTTTTCTTCTTCATCATACTCATAGAGCGGGAAGTCGGTTACCCAAAGGATATCATAAACAGATTCATCTATTAATCCGTTCTTCTTTGCAATTGCAAGACGTAGAGCACCAAGTGCATCATAAACAACTTTATCTTTATCCGCAACAAAGAATAAGATGTCGCCCTTTTCTCCACCAAGCTTTTCTATCAATGCCTTAAAGGTTTCCGGCGTGAAGAACTTTTGTATGGGAGAAGATATTCCTTCTTCCTTAATGGAGATATATGCAAGACCTTTTGCACCATATTCTCTAACTACGTCTTGGTAGGAGTCAATTTCCTTTCTGGTCATCTTAGAAAGACCCTTAGCATTTATAGCTCTAACGCTATATCCACGCTTAGTTGCGTTTTCAAATACACTGAATCCGCATCCTTTAACCATCTT
>JAZNYA010000152.1:0-1554 GCA_045594145.1 Candidatus Stercoripulliclostridium sp.
ACCGCTTGGCCTCCGACTTTGTTTCCGACTACGACCAAGAAGAAATCGCACGCAAGATGTCCATTTCACTTTCAATGGCATATGCACTTTATAAAGATTACAAAATCAATGTTCTTGATGTTCCTGGCTTCTTCGATTTCGAAGGCGAAATGGTTGCAGCACTATCAGTTGCTGATGCAGCTATCGTAGTTACCGGCGCAAACGGCACCGTTCCAGTTGGCGCAGAAAAGGCTCTTGAATATTGTCAAGAAAAGGGCGTTCCAACACTCATTTGGGTAAACGGCGTTAACAAGGAAAACAGCAGCTTTGAAGCAACTCTCGATGCATATCGTGAAAAGTATGGTGCAAAGATTATTGCTATCGAACTTCCCATCATGAACGGAACCACTCTTGAAGGTTACGTTGACGTTGTAGAAGGAAAGGCTTTCGACGTTAAGGGTGCAGAAATTGATGTTCCCGGAAAACTTGCTGATAAGTATGAAGAAGAAGCCGGCATCATCATGGAATCTGTTGCTGAAGCAAGCGAAGAACTCATGGAAAAATACTTCGGTGGTGAAGAAATTACCGCAGAAGAAAAGAAAGATGGTATCAAGTCTCGTTTCGTAAACGCAGAAGTATTCCCCGTTATGGCAGGCGTTGCAACCGGCAACTCCCAAATTACCGGACTATTCGACCACATCATCGATATCTTCCCCGCTCCCGGCGAAGCAATCAAGACCAATTCCAGTGCAGGCGAACTAGTATGCGATGAAAACGGCAAGTTCGTTGCTCAAATCTTCAAGACCATCGTTGACCCCTTCGTAGGTAGACTCCTTATGTTCAAGGTTCTTCGTGGTAAAGTTGCAATCGGTGATCAAGTTATCAACGTAGAAAAAGACGAAAACGAAAAGATTTCCGCTATCGCAATCCTTCGTGGTAAGAAGCAAGAAAACGTTGACGCTCTCTATGCTGGCGATATGGGTGCTTTTGCAAAGCTCAACTACACCCAAACCAACAACACCTTGAGCGATACTACCGACGTTGTTAAGTGCGACCCCATCAACTTCCCCGCTCCCGTTATCAGCTTTGCAGTTTCTTCTGCAGATAAGAACAGTGAAGACAAAGTTTTCGCAGGTCTCTTTAAGCTCATGGACGAAGACATCACCTTCAAACTTGAAAAGAATGCAGAAACCAACGAAATGGTTCTCTCCGGTCTAGGTGAAATGCAACTTGATATCCTTTGCAAGAAGGTTAAGAATAAATTTTACGCAAGTCCCGTTCTTCGTGAACCCCGTATCGCATATCGTGAAACCATCAAGAAGACCGTTGAAGCAGAAGGAAAGCATAAGAAGCAATCCGGTGGTGCAGGTCAATTTGGTCAATGTTCCGTTCGCTTCGAGCCCGGTGCAGAAGATGGTATCTTCGAATTCGTAGACGCAGTTGTTGGTGGTGCTATTCCCCGTCAATTTATACCTGCAGTAGAAAAGGGTCTTCGTGAAGCTGCTCCTAAGGGTATCCAAGCTGACTATCCCGTTATCAACTTAAAGTGCACCGTATTCGACGGAAAATATCACC
>JAZNYA010000153.1:0-3870 GCA_045594145.1 Candidatus Stercoripulliclostridium sp.
ACTCCAACGCTTTCTTTAAGGGCATAGAGAAGGCGAGCGGAGTTAACGTTGCAAGGGCTTATGCTAAGAGAGTTTTAGAGAAGATGAAGGAGTAAATACTCCTTTTCTTTTTTGCCAATTTGGAAAAAAGTCGATTTCTAATAAAATTTGTACTTGATTTACTTGCGTGCGTGTGTTACAATATACGCGTATATAGTATTTTAGGAGTGCATATGCGTAATTTAAGGTTAATTTTAATTTCTGCAATTTTGGTTTTGGCTGTGTTCTGCACGTTGGCAGGATGCATGGCAAACGGAGCTAACGCTAGCCCCGTGCTTAATGACGGAGAAGGGGAAGAATATCTCTTCACTTACGTAATTTTAGGCGACGCACAAACAGCGGAAACTGCTGATGGTAATTTTCTTAAATTAGCAACCAATGCCACTCCGGACAACCTTAACCTTACAACGCTAAAATCTCCTAACCAAGCATACAATCCCGGCTTCGCTTTCGGCGGATGGTATTTTACCAAGGACAACGTTTCCGGCAAGCCCGTATCCAGAATGACCACGGACGAGTTCTTTGCTTTAGCTGAAGAATATGGTACTTCAACGGAAACCAATCCCAACACTATAGAAGTTAAGCTATATGCCAAATGGGTAAGCACTGCAGTAACGGATATTGATTCGGTAGAAGGCCTTATTGCAGTAAGGAATAATCTTGCTGGTTCATATAGACTGGTTAAAGACATTGACCTTGATGATTTTGACCATTACGCATACGCAGACGAGCACGTTTTAGACATAGACGACTACAATAGCGAAGAAGAAATGCGTGAAGAAGCCGACAAATTGAGAGCGATGTACCAAAATAGCTGGATTCCCATCGCCGGTGGTGTAGGTGAAGAATTCATAGGTCACTTTGATGGCAACGGATACGAAATTAGGGGCATGGAAATAGTCGTTACCGACCACGATGCAGACCCCGATTTCAACTACGTTCCTGTAGGTTTGTTTGGAAAGGTAACGGGAACTGTTACCAACGTAAATTTGGTTGATTATGAAATCAAAATGGACGGCGATGCATCACGTTTCTACGTTGGCGGTATTGCCGGTTGGGTACAAAAGCCCACTGGCGAAAATATCAACAAGAATTTCCCCGGAACGTATTCTCTAACCGGAAACACCCAAGAAGCACAAGATAGTTTCTTAAGAAAATATCCCAATCGCATAGCGTTCGCCGGAGCCATTGGTACTATTATCAACTATGAAATAGAGTACACCGGTAACATGTGGGATAGCTTGTTTGGCTCATATGCAGAACCGACTTCACAAGTTTACTACGGCGGTATCGTAGGATTTATAGACGAAGCAAACGTTGTTAGTGCATTTGCAAGCGGAAGCATTACGTCCGAGTCAAATGCGGACGAAGTATATCTTGGCGGTGTAGCCGGTTTCATTAATAAAGGTAGCTTGACCAAATCTAACGCAAACGTATACGTACGTGGCAGATATGCAGGTGGCTTGGCCGGTTATAACAATGGTAAGATATCATATAGCTACGCTTTGGGAAATGCAGAAGGCTCACTATCATATCCCGCAATAGCCGGCGGTCTGGTTGCATATAACTTTACCGAAGGTAGCATCAATAATTGCTATGCGGAAGGTAACGTCAAGGCAAGAACGGCAGGTGGACTTGTGGGCGTTAATATATTTGATTACGTCACTGCAGCAGGTGGTACCGTTAGAGATACCTATGCTAAAGGAAACGTATTCGCCAGCGAATACGCAGGTGGACTAATCGGTAGAGCAAGTGCCGACCTACCCATTTTCGGTAGAGAAGATTTCCACTCCAGCATCTTTAATAACGACGATTTTGTTTCCAACATTGAAAATAACGAGTTGAAGTTTAACTATGCTATCATCGAGCGTTGCTTGGCTTTTGGTACGGTAGAAGCAAATGCAACCGAAACGGAGTTCAAAGACGACAAGGGTGAAATAGTTAATGCGAGCGTATATTATTCTGTATTCGCCGGTGGTTTAGTAGGTCAAGCTTATGAGCAACTTGTTAGGGGTTGCGTATCATATGGTGACGTTTCCGCTATTTCCAATAGGCCCAAGGGTAATAATGCAAATGATATTACTCACAACACGGCTTTTGCAGGTAACCTTGTAGGCCACTCGACCAATATGGTTGTAGATACAAATTATTTGCGTGTATATACGCTTGATAGCGTAGAAGTTAAGAGAAACGGTGAAATGTTTGTCGGAACCAATATTGAAGGCGAAATGATATATCCCAATACTGCAGTAACCCAATCTAAAGCAAGATTGAACGATGCTACTTTCTACTATAACGGTGCATCCCTTGGTTTTAGCATGAATGATTGGAATTGTGATGGCTTGGATATAGAAAACGGAATATATCCCACCTTGAAAGGCGTATAATGAATAGGTTTAAAGCAACGGTAAAAATTAACGAAAAAGACTATATGGCTTGCTCGAGTTATTATCTCCGCAAGTACGTCGGCATAAAGGAACTTATTTTAGTGATTGCACTAATAGTAGGTGCCTTTGTTATGTACTTTGCTTTTAATCAAATCATAGTAGCAATTCTTGCTGCCGTTACGTTGGTTCTTATGGCGGGAGCCGTAATAGTTTATCTATGTGTTTCCAAGAAAAATTATACGGAAGAATTCCAAAAGAGAAACACTAAAACTTGGGATTTCGTCTTCTACGAAGACGGATTTGATATCACCGTAAACGAAAACGGCGGTGAAGACGCATACGTCGAAAAACGCAGTTACGACCAAGTAGAAAAGGTTGCGTTGTTAAAAGACAGAGTATACATCTATGCCGGTGCGGCATCTACGTATTACATAAAGTACGACAGCATGACGGAAGGCAACTTCATAGAATTTTGTGAGTTTGCAAAAGGGAAAATAGACCCATATAAATTCAAGATGAAGGAAAAAAGAAGAAAAAATAAACAATTTCCATACGGAAGGTAATAGATATGTTAGCACACAAACAACTACAAGAAATTTCAGCAAGAATCAAAGACCTTAGAGAATTTTCCGACTACACCGTAGAAGCTTTTGCGGAAAAACTGGGCATGACCGCAGGTGAATATGCAGAATATGAAAACGCAGAACGTGATATTCCCATCGGCATCCTTTATAACATTGCAGGTGTTTTGGAAATTGACCCCAGTGTAATTTTGTTCGGAAAGGGTGCAACCAAACACGATGCAACCGTCGTTTATGCAGGCAAAGGAACCAGTATTGAAAGATATGCCGGCTATTCCTTCATATCTCTTAACGCCGACTTCATAAACCCGGAACTCGAACCCATGATAGTTGAAATAAAAGAAGGCGTTACTCCCGAACTCGTAAGACACAGTGGACAAGAACTCAATTACGTTCTAAAGGGCAAACTTCTTCTTATGCTAGGCGATAAGGAATACTATTTGAGAGCGGGCGATAGCATATACTTTAACGCATCACTTCCCCATGCACAAGTACCTATGGGCGGAGATGCAGAATTCTTAACCGTAATACAAAAATAAGGAGATAAGGAGAAAAATTATGAATAGAGCCGAATTTGTTTTTAAAGCAATAGATATCCTATTTCATCCCTTCCAAAACTACATTGATAAAGAAGGCGTAAAGTGTGTTAAAGATATTTCTTATAACGATGAATATGACGTATGTAAGGGAGATATCTACTTTAAAGAAGGGGCAACGGAACCTATGCCCGTAGTGCTAAACGTACATGGCGGCGGATTTGTTAAGGGCGACAAAAAACATAGAAAGAGCATAGCTCATTTGTATGCAGATAGGGGATGGTTTGTTTGGAATATCAAGTCGGAGGCCAAGCGGTCTTAGGAAGA
>JAZNYA010000154.1:0-4624 GCA_045594145.1 Candidatus Stercoripulliclostridium sp.
CGAAAGTGAGACCGCACCTTTTGCCAACGTCTAATGCGTACTCTATGCCAACAAATGAAGTGAGTCGCAAGCTACAAGCATTACTTGAAGTTGCCAAACTATCTCTTACAGACGTCCAGCCTAAATAATTATTTTGATAATTACTGGGAGCGTATCCGCAATAATTGAACTTTTCATCTAAAATAGGGCTATCGGGAAGAACTAGGCGTTGTTCCAAGGCCGGTGCATACGAAAGAAAGGGCTTTAGAGTGGATGCACCTTGTCTTCTGAAGGCGAACGGTGAATGGTTTATGCTTGATGCGTAAGCCGTAATTCCACCGGTTTTAACGTCGGAAAGAGCAAACGTTTTAAGAGCGTTATTTGCGTTCAAATCTTCATTTAGGAAGGCGTAATCAAGCACTTTTTGTTCGTTTTCATCAAAATATGTGTAAATTCTATACCCATTAGTTATAATTTCTCTTTCAGATATACATAAAATTTTTGCACTTTCCGCAATAACGGCCTGGGCATAGGGAGAGTTTTTCTTTTCTATTTGCTTGGGTGCTTCGTAAGGAGTATTTATTGCGACTTCATATTCGCTTTCTGTGATATAACCTTGTTCAAGCATAAGTTTTAACACCAAATTTCTTCGTTTGATTGCGTTTTCAATAGAATTAAGCGGTGAATTTTTAAGTGGATTTTTTACGATGCCGGCAAGCATCGCACTTTCCGAAGGTGTTAAATCGCCGGGATGTTTATCAAAAAGTCGCTTTGATGCATCGGTTATGCCATAAAGGGAGTGTCCAAAGTATATGGTATTAAGATATTTTGTGATAATTTCTTCTTTGGAATAATTTTTTTCAATTTCTAGGGCTAATTTTGCTTCTTTTAGCTTGCGTTGTATGGTTTTTTCTTGCGAGAGCAAGGCGTTCTTTGCAAGTTGTTGGGTGATAGTTGAGCCACCTTCTTTAAAATAACCTGCTTTTAGGTTATTAAGCAATGCTCCGATAGTGCGTTTAAAATCTATTCCGGAGTGCTTAAAAAATCTTTTATCTTCCAAACTAACGAAGGCATAAACGGCATAGGGGGAGATTTCGTCGAAAGAAACGTGACTCTTGCAAGACGAAAAATATTCCATTTCCTTGTTTTCATTGTCGAATAGGCGAACTTGAACGCATTTTGCATCTTCAAGAGCATTTTTGTCTAATTTTGCATCTTTTGTGACGAAAAACGCATAAAATACGCCACCGAGTATTATGAAAATAACACTAAATAATAATACTAAAAGGGTTATTTTAAAGAACTTTTTGGTTTTCATGGTGCTTGTAGTATTCGTTTTTTTGTGTTATTTATACTTGAAATTCACGCACGTATATTATATAATAAACTATGTATGGAAAATAATATAAGTAATTTGGAAAAAAAGTATTACGTCGAAACTTTCGGCTGTCAAATGAACGTCCACGAATCTGAGAAGGTAGCTGGCATTTTAGTTTCTATGGGTTACGTAGAAACTTCTGAGCGTGCACAAGCAAAAATAATAGTATTTAACACTTGCTGTATTCGTGATACTGCGGAAAAGAAGATTTTTGGTAACATTGGTGAATTAAAGATTCTCAAAAAGCAAGATAAATCTCGCATTATCGTTATTTTCGGTTGTATGACGCAACAAGAAGGTATGGCGGAAGTTATTGCTACCAAGTTCCCCTTTGTAGATATCATTTTGGGTACTTCCAACATCCATCTTTTGAAGGAAAAAATTGAAGAATTGGAAGAAAGAAGGGCTAGAAAGCGTGGCAAAATCATAGAAATCGACCGCACCGAAAAGCCTGACGTCATAGAAAGCATAGTGCCGTATCGCACTTCTTATCCTAATGCTTGGGTTAACATAATGTATGGTTGCAATAATTTTTGTGCTTATTGCATAGTTCCTTACGTCCGTGGCAGAGAAAGAAGTCGTGACCCGGAAGTTATTTTGGAAGAAGTTAACGCACTTGTTAAGGCCGGTTATAAGGAAATAACATTACTTGGTCAAAACGTTGATAGCTATGGTTCCGACCGCACCGATGGAGTGGATTTTTACTATTTACTCAAAAAAATCGCAGAAATTCCCACAAAATTCCGTCTCCGCTTTATGACTTCACATCCCAAAGACCTTTCGGAAGAAGTAATAAAACTTATTGCGGAAACTCCGAACTTTTGTAACAATATTCACCTTCCCGTTCAAGCCGGTTCCAACACTGTTCTTAAGGCAATGAACCGCCGTTACGACAGGGAAAGATATTTTTATTTGATTGATTTAATTAAGAAATACATGCCGGATTGTGGGGTTACTTCGGATATTATGGTTGGTTTCCCCGGCGAAACGGAAGAAGATTTTCTCGATACCTTGGACTTGGTTCAGAGAGTACGCTATCATAATGCGTTTACTTTCATATATTCGCCAAGAAAAGGCACTGTTGCTGCTAAAATGGAACAAATACCTTATTCCGTCAAGAGTGAACGAATTAAGCGATTAATATCGTTACAAAACCAAATTACGCTCGAAATTAGCGAAACGTACGTAGGAAAGGTAAAAGAAGTTCTTGTAGAAGATGCACCCAAGGAAGGATATCTTTGTGGTAGAACGGATTGCGGTAGGCTAGTAAACTTTAAGGGTGAAAAAAGCCTAGTAGGACAATTCGTTATGGTTAAGATAGAAAAAAATAAAGCATCCGCACTTTATGGAGAGATAGTTAATGAGTAAAAAATCCGAGCCCAAATTGTCACCTATGATGGAGCACTATATGTCGCTCAAAGAGCAATATGCCGATACGATTTTGATGTATCGCTTAGGCGACTTTTATGAAATGTTTTTTAACGACGCAGTCGAAGCCAGCAAGATACTCGACCTTACCTTAACCGGCAGAGATTGTGGACTACCTGAGCGTGCTCCAATGTGTGGAGTTCCGCATCACGCAGCAGATGGATACATATCAAAACTCGTTAAAGCGGGCAAAAAAGTTGCAATTTGCGAGCAACTTACTGCTCCCGGCGACCAAAAGGGCATGGTTAAGCGTGACGTTATTAGAGTTATAACGCCCGGTACAGTTACCGATGACGAAATGTTAGATGCGACTTCAAACAGCTATCTTTTGAGCGTTGTTATAGGCAAAAACGGAGTTGGACTTTCTTGGATTGACGTTTCCACCGGCGAAGTATACGTAAAAGAACTTCAGTCTGCTTTTTCTTTGGAAGACGTCATTTTATCACTTGCTCCTAGCGAAATAATATCAAACACCAAGGGCTATACTGATATTTTAGAGTATGAAAGCGTTTCTTTGGGTAAACTTCCACGTCCGCAAGCATATTACGATTATGCTTTCGATAAGGAAATAGCGGAAAAGGCAATTTTAAGCTTTTATGGTGTAAATAGCATTGGGGCATTGGGAATAGAAAAGGGAAGTTTGGCATTATCGGCTCTGGGCGGAATGCTTGATTATGTTAGCGGAACCCAAAAACGCAAGCTTTCTCACGTTCGTGCCCCTAAAACGTTGCGTAATGGTGATAAAATGTTTATCGACTATAATACCAAACGCAACCTTGAACTCACAAAAACGCTTTTTGATGGTTCAAAAACGGGCTCGTTGTTCTGGGTACTGGATAGAACTCGTACTGCCATGGGGGCAAGAGCTTTAAGAAAAGCAATCGACGAACCTTTTGCTTTAATTAGCGACGTTAACGAGCGTTTGGATGCTGTAGAAGACTTGGTCAAAAACGCAAAAATGCGTGAAGAGCTAGGTGAAGCATTGTCATCTATCCACGACGTAGAAAGACTTTGCAATCGTATCGCATACGGCACGATATCACCTAGGGGAGCACAATCAATTGCTTTTTCTCTTCAAAAGACGGTTAGCGTAATTTATGCCTTAAGAAAGGCAAAAAGCAGTAGAATAACCCTTCTTCGTGACCTTATCGACCCGTTGGAAGACCTAGCAAACCATATTATGACGGCCCTTGTGGATACTCCGCCCATCGTAATAAAGGACGGCGGTATTTTCCGTGATGGATATAGTGCGGAACTGGATAGCTATCGTTCTGCTAAATCTTCCGCAAAGCGTTGGCTTGCCGAATATGAAGCAAAAGAGCGTGACGAAACTGGTATTAAGCAATTAAAAGTCGGCTACAATAGGGTTTTCGGTTATTATATTGAAGTTTCAAATTCTAATCTTAGCATGGTTCCGTATCGCTTTGAAAGAAAACAAACGCTTACGACCGGTGAGAGATTTATTACCGATGAACTAAAGAAGATGGAAGAAGTAATTCTTGGTGCAGAAGAAAAGGCGTTGAGCCTAGAAGCCACTATGTTTGCGGAAATCAAGAATTCTCTTGCGGAAGTCGTTGCAGTTTTACAAATGAACTCCAATGCCGTTGCTGAACTCGACTTACTTTATTCCCTTGCTACAACCGCAGTTGCAAGCGGATACGTTCGTCCTAAGATGAAAGAAAACTCCGACGACATCATAATTAAAGACGGCCGTCACCCCGTAGTTGAAGCTCTAAAACGTAAAAATTCATTTGTTCCTAACGATGCTGTAATGACGCCGGATAGCCGTACGCTCATAATAACCGGGCCCAATATGGCCGGTAAATCAACTTATATGCG
>JAZNYA010000155.1:0-5220 GCA_045594145.1 Candidatus Stercoripulliclostridium sp.
TACCACGGATGATGTGATATCTAACACCGGGAAGGTCTCTAACTCTTCCGCCTCTAATAAGCACTACACTGTGCTCTTGGAGATTGTGGCCGATACCGGGAATATAAATGGTACCTTCCATGCCGTTAACAAGACGTACTCTTGCTATCTTACGGACTGCGGAGTTAGGCTTTTTGGGGGTAGTAGTCGTAACGGAAAGACATACGCCTCTCTTTTGGGGACATCCGTCCATGATGGGAGTCAATGACTTTTTAGTTTGACGTGTTCTACCTTGCCTGATGAGCTGATTAGTTGTTGGCATTAAGGGTTCCTCCTTACGTTATTTGATTTTCCCGTTCAACCCTTTTGGGAAAATCGAAGGGCTTTTACTGGAGAATACCGACCGCTGAGCAATCTACGTCTATTCCGAGCAATTTTCCGAGTTCGCTTTTTGACGGCACTCTTTTTACTGGGATACGTGCTCTTCGGCAGGTGTTCATAAGTTCTAGCCTAATATTGCACTCGGTATCATCGGCAATCACAACACACCTTATTTGATTTTCTTTGATACCTCGATTTACTTGTCTAAGGCCTATAACCTTTTTCTCCGATAATAATTTTATTATTGAGAGTTCCATAGGCTCCTTTTGCTACACAAAATACTCGCACCTTTGCAAGCCTAGTTATTATATCAACTAAAAAACCGCAAGTCAACTAAAAAACGATACTTTTTATAATAAAAATTTGCTTTTATTTAACTTTTTTATTGACGCATAGACGCTATTTTGTACCTTCCTAAATTTAACCATATTTTGTTAGTTTATGCAACACATTTTATTAACTATATGTTATAATATAACTATGGAAATTAAAGGATGCGTATTATCGGTTATTTTTTATAACCCCGAAAACGGTTTTTCCGTATTGGAAATAGAAACTGACGACGGTATAATTACCGCCGTTGGTTGCGTGCCCGAAGTTTCCGCAGGCGAGAGCTTGACTTTGGAAGGAAAATGGTCTTCCAGTGCAAGATATGGAGATAGATTTGAAATTTCTAACGTATCCTTCGAATCCCCTACCAACAAGCTCGGCATAGCCAACTATCTTGCAAGCGGACTCTTCCATGGCGTAGGTCCCGTTCTAGCAACTAAAATAGTCAATCATTTCGGACTACAAACGTTAAGCATTTTAGAAAATTCACCGGAAAGGCTGACGGAAATAAGCGGAATAGGTAAAACCACCGCAGAAAACATTGCGACTTCATATAGAGAAAACATAGGCATGCGTAACACCGTTATTTTCTTGCAAAAATATAACGTATCCATGTCCAAAGCAATAAAAATATTCTCTTTTTACGGAACAAGAACGGAAGCCGTAATTAAGGAAAACCCTTATATTCTCGCCGAAGACATAGACGGTATAGGCTTTAATACTGCCGACGAAATCGCCGTTAAAATGGGCTTTGACCTTGAGTCCGACTTCCGCTTGATAGCCGGAATAAGACACGTTTTAAGCGATGCCGGCTCTCGTGAAGGGCACACTACGCTTCCTGCGGAAGAGCTAATAGAAAAGACGTCCATACTCCTTAAAACCGACGACTATGAACGCATTGGAGAAATGCTACCGATTCTAGAGTTCAAAGGCAAACTTCGCAGTGTAGTCATACCCGACGCAGACGGTATAAACGTAAGATACTATTCCAATACCTTGGAATACAACACCGAAAACGGCATTGCTTCTAAGCTGGTAAAAATTGCGAACCACGATTTTGGCGAAGACCTAAATCTCGATGAAGAAATCGGCACATTTGAAAAAGCAAACAATCTATATCTTGATAAAACCCAAAAAGAAGCCGTCGTTACGGCACTTAATAAAGGTAGCGTCGTCATAACGGGTGGTCCCGGTACCGGTAAAACCACCATAGTTAAATGCATACTCGACCTTTGCCTTTCTTCCGGCATGAAAGTTTCCCTTTGTGCCCCTACCGGCAGAGCTGCCAAAAGGCTTGCCGAATCCACCGATTTTAAAGCAAAAACCATACACCGCCTATTAGAAATGGATTTTTCCGAAGGCCGTCCCACCTATCGTTTTAACGATAAAGAGCCACTTGATACCGAAGTAGTAATAGTAGACGAAATATCTATGGCTGACGTATATATATTCAATGCACTTCTTAGGGCTTTACCGGAAAATGCAAGGCTGATACTCGTTGGCGACAAAGACCAACTCCCCAGCGTTTCTCCCGGCAACGTACTTGCCGACATAATAGAAACCGGCATACTTCCCGTTTGCTATCTTAGCGAAATACATCGTCAAGATGCAAATTCTCTCATCGTAGAAAACGCCCACCGCATCAATCGTGGTGAGATGCCAATACTTCGCAACACTTCCAACGACTTTTTCTTTGATAACAAGGATGGCTTCTTGGAAGTACAAAGTGCCGTTATAAGTATGGTTACGGAAAGACTTCCTGCCTTTTTAAACGTAACGCCCGGGGACGTCCAAGTGCTTGCTCCGGTAAAGAAGGGGTTAACCGGGGTAGAAAACCTTAATAGCCTACTCCAAAATGCCCTAAATCCACGCACGGATGGTGTAAAAATAAACGGCGTAGAGTTTAGAATCGGCGACAAAGTTATGCATACCGTAAACGACTATTCTTTAAAATGGTTGCGTGGTAGCGAAGAAGGCACGGGTGTCTTTAATGGTGAAATCGGATACATCACGGACGTAGTCCGTGGATGCTTGACGGTACTTTTTGACGACGGTAAAATCGTTCAATATGAAAGAGCTTCACAAGAACACCTAATGCTTGCTTATGCGGTAAGCGTGCATAAGAGTCAAGGCTCGGAGTTCCCCGTAGTAGTACTAGCACTCTCTCACGGCGGACCGATGCTCTCCAGAAACCTATTATACACCGCTGTAACCAGAGCAAAAAAAGCAGTCGTCATAGTCGGCACTCAAAAATCAATTAGAGTGATGGTAAACAATGATATGCCCACCAAACGATATACTCTTCTCAAGGAGCTAATATGCCAGAATCTAAGAAAATTCAAATTATTGCATGGCTAAAAGACGTCGGTCTAAAGTTCCGCAAAGCGTTGAACCCCGAAGGATACGTTTGTTATGGTTGCGGTAAAGAGCTCGACGATAAACATAGGGAATATTCACTTTGCGAAAAATGCCTATCAAAACTCCCCTATCGCCACGCCGAAACCTGTCCTATCTGCGGTAGATACGTTCAACACCCGGGTCCATGTATAGAGTGCGTTAATGCAAATCTTCCGTATAAAAAGGCTTATGCCCCTTTCGACTACTCCGGCTCGATACGTCGCATGATAGTAAGCTATAAAGATAAAAGTAGCCCTTGGCTACATTCCTATATATCAAAATTCTTAATTGATTACGCAAAAGCAATGGAACTAAACGCCGACTACGTCGTATACGTTCCCAGTTCGGATAAAGCCATCAAAAGAAGGGGCTTTGAGCATAACAAGAAGATTGCTGAAGCTTTAGCCGAAGCCCTGGATATGCAACTAATAGAACCTTTACAACGCATATTTCAAAAGAAAGATAGTCTTCATCTTACAACTGAAGAAAGATACAACAACGTAAAGGGTGCTTTTGCGATTCAAGAAGGCTATGATAGAACCAATATTATAGGCAAAACAATACTCTTAATTGATGACGTTATGTCATCGGGTGCAACCATAACCACTTGTGCCCAAATCCTTAAACTTAACGGTGCCAAAGAAATAACCATACTAACACTAGCAAGGTCATGATGAATTACTACGAATTATCAAAAGAAAAACTAAATGAATTAAGAACCCGCAACGACTACCTTATTCTTGCTTTCGAATCGTCTTGCGATGAAACGGCAGTCGCCGTCACTCGTGGTAGAGAAGTACTCTCTTCCGTCATAAGTTCCCAAATAGAAATACACAAACGCTTCGGCGGTGTCGTGCCGGAAATAGCTTCCCGCAACCACGCCCTAGCAATAGACGGAATTACCAAAGAAGCATTGGAAAAAGCAGGTGTTACCCTTGATGACGTAGACGTCATAGCCGTCACTTATGGGGCGGGACTTTTGGGTGCCCTTCTAGTAGGCGTTAGCTATGCTAAATCGCTAGCATACACCTTAAAAAAGCCCCTAATCGCTTGCAACCACATTAAAGGGCACATCTCTGCAAACTATATTTCCGCTCCCGACCTTGAGCCCCCCTTCCTTTGCCTACTGGCAAGCGGTGGACATACCTATATTTTAAAGGTAGAAGCCTTTGACAATATGGAAATTCTAGGTGAAACCCAAGACGATGCTGTTGGTGAAGCTTTTGATAAAGTGGCAAGAGTGCTAGGTCTCTCGTACCCCGGCGGACCGCAAATAGACAAACTCGCAAGAGAAGGCAAACCGATATATAAATTACCAAGAGCTTTCAAAGGCGAAAAGCATCTTAACTTTAGCTACTCCGGACTCAAAACCGCAGTTATAAACCTTGTTAACAACGCAAAACAAAGGGGCGAAGAAATAAACGGAGCCGACTTAGCCTGCTCTTTCCAAACCGAAGCGACCGGCGTCCTTATCGATAATACGATAGAAGCAAGCAAAAGAACAGGCATAAAAACAATATGTCTAGCCGGTGGCGTAGGTGCCAACTCTGCCCTTCGTGACGGACTAACCAAAGCCGGACAAAAAGCGGGATGCAAGGTTCTCCTTCCCCCACGTGCTCTTTGTACCGACAACGCATCCATGATAGGCGTTTGTGCATACGAAGAAATCAAATGTGGAATAGAACCTGCAAACCTAGATTTAGACGCAAATCCCGGATTATAATCTATGCGTGGTAGTCATTTAAATCTAGCATTTGGTACGGAAACCATCTATGATGATGCCGAGTTTTATATAGGCGATACCGATAAAGCGGGTATCGTCGGCGTTAACGGTGCAGGAAAAACCACTCTTTTTAGGGTAATCCTAAAAGAACAAGAACTCGACGGCGGACAAATCGTAACAGGCAATGCGAGAATAGGATATCTACCGCAAGAAATTGATTTTAGCGAGCAAGAAAAAACCGTTTGGGATTATCTTTTTGATGCTCGTCCCATAAGAAAAATAGAAGATGAATTAAACTCTATATACGAGCGACTTGCAACGGCAAGCGATGATGAGCAAGCATTTCTTCTTGAACGCATGGAAAAACTGCAAGCACGCCTGGAAGACCTTGACGTTTATAATGCAGAAGG
>JAZNYA010000156.1:0-24519 GCA_045594145.1 Candidatus Stercoripulliclostridium sp.
CCCGGCGGGGTCTTATGGTTTTAATATTAACTAGCGATGCTATTATTTAACTATTTCCAAGGAGTATCCGGGGTATAGTCTAATATCGTAGTTGTATGCTTCGTCTAGTAGTACGCCGTACTTGAAGTTTTCATCAACGTACCAACCGATGAACTTATAGGTGTATTTTACGCCGTCGATGGTAATGATAATCTTACCATATTCGTTCTTGTCGGAAGTGTTGTACTCGAAGAGCTTGGTTTCATAAGAAGGTACGTTATCCCAGTATTGGCTGGTTGCACCTACTACGGGGTAGTTACCGTTCTTATCTTTGCCGTTACAGCAAGCAGTACCGATTTCATCACTCGTGCCGAGCGTTACGGTATCCTTTCCATCAACGTAAGTCATGGAGTACTTCTTTTGAGCCTTTGCTTGAGTTGCGGTAATAACGGTGTTAGAAGGCATGGACTTAATGTCTTTATGGAACTTGGTGGGGTCGGTAAAGTCGTTCATAGTGATTTGCTTGAAGGTTACTACTGCTTGACCTGCCATATAACGAAGAACTTTTTCGTGGGTGTCTAGTAGACGAGAAAGTGCCCAGTTGGTGTCGTATTCTTCGGTACATTTTTGGTGACCATCGCCGTTCAAGCAAGCTTCGTCCATTTCTGCACCACAGGACATCTTCTTCTTGATTAGGGTATCTTCGAAGTAAACGTCAACGTGCTTGTTAGCAGCTGCAGGGCTCTTATGGTATGCTTCGTAGTCAACAGCAAGGGTGGTGTCGATATTCTTCTTAACGCCGTCCCAGTCTGCGTTGTTGGCTTGGTTTGCTTGTTCACGAGCGGTGTTCTTGGTGTAGTTTGCATCAAGGTTGATGTACTTAGCATCGTTTCTTCCTGCATCTTCTTCGAGCTCAGCAAGAGCAACTTGAACGTATGCGGGAACCATGTTTTGACCACTTACGATTTGTTCATAGTCATAAGGAACGGTGGATAGGAATCTATCGATTGCTAGGTAATAGGTAACTTCGTCTTTCTTAGCTGCTTGGATGGAGCGGATGGAGTCTGCAGAGTAAGAATAAATTTGATATTGCAAAGACTTGGTTAGGTCAGCATTGGTAATCGTAGCATGGTTGATAGAATACTTTTGGCTTTCTAGTTGTACGATTTCGTAGTTAACCTTTTTAATCTTGTTTGCAAATTGTTCTTGTGCTTCGTCGCTTAGGCTGTTCCATGCCTTTGCTCTCTTGTTGTATTGGAGAGCTTTGTCGTCTTTACCGCTGTATTCCCAGTTTACGTCGGAAAGCTTTAGAGTGCTTTCTAGACCCATTGAGCAACCGGTTTGCATTTCTGCAGAGTAAGTTAGGCCTTCGCCCACTTCGGTTATACCATTGGTCTTAGCAGTACCATATTGACCGTTAACAAGAGAGTTGCCTATTGCACCGGCTCCGCCGACGTATACTTCAAGGTCTTTTTCTTCTTGAACGGATTGGAAGTTCAATTGAACTTCATAATATTTCTTATAACAAGCATAGGAGTAACGATATGCTTCTGCGTAATGTCTTCTGTCGTAGTCACGATAACGAAGAGCTTCGGCATCGGTCTCGAAGTAATCCTTGTGGTTTAGTTCAAGGAAGTCTTCGTATTCGGTAACCTTACCAATTCTGTTATTATCAACCATCTTGCTGTCGTCGAATACTTCGTAATCACGCTTTTGATATTGATAATAGTAACCATAAAGGCTCATCATGGTCTTCTTGTTGGTTGCTTGGTAGGTAGTTTCGTTAAAGGAAGTGATGTTGCCATCCATGAATGCTAGGAAGTAACTCAAAGTTTCATGGTCGAACATTTCGTAACGGAGATAGTCTTCAAATGCGATTTCGCTTTCGTCTGCCTTGTTGAAGTCGTATGCGGGCATCATAACGTCATCGATGATTTCGATGCCGTAGCTTACGAGTTGGATAGCGGTACGAGCAAATTGGTCCGCCTTATCTTCATAGATGGTGAAGATTTCGCCGTAAATCTTTCTCTTTTTACGATTGATGTAGTCTTGAACTTCTTCTTCACTTTCAAAACGGGGAGATGCGTAAGAAGTGTCCATTTCGTACTCGGTGAAGTCGTCGTAAATGGTTTGTAGTTCGTCTAGTTGGTCATAGTCTTCTAGAGCACTTGCATATCCTAGTCTGAATTCATAATCGTCCTTGGAACGTTTTACGCCTTCTTCTAGTACATATGCATCGTCATTACGAACTATGTACTTAACGATACCATCGGTCTTTGCTTCATCAACACGAGCGGATGCCATTCTTTCGATGAATCCGGCAGCGGTAGAATAAGCGAACAAACGTTGAATGGTAGATGCGGATTCATCGTCCACCCAGTTACCTTCTAGGTCGAAGTAACCGAGAGCCGATTGCAATTCCTTAACACCGGGCTTGTTGATGGATTCAGCATAGTTACCAAAAGTGACGTAGAATTCTCTCATCTCTTCAACGGTATCCGGCCAAGCACTAGCATCATCGGAGTCAATCCACTTTACTCTTTCTTCGTCTTGCTTGGTTTCCAATTCGCCTGTCCATTCTACTACCTTGCTGTTCGAGTAAGTTGCCTTACCATCAGCATAGTATTTGGAGTCAGCACCATAGTCAACCATGTCGGGTAGCGTTTCTATAACAACCGTGTTACCACTGGGGTTATTGGGACCATTGGGTTCATCGTTTGGGTTACAAGCGACAACGCCAAAGGCAACGGATGCTATCAACGCAATAACTAACAAAGTGATTAGCAATTTTGTTTTCATAACGTCTTTCTCCTATTTGTTATTTTTTCGCTATATCGTTAACGGCATAAGCCGAATAACTCGTTACATTTCACTCATGGGATAAATCTTAGCTGCAACCGCATTCCATTCCGCTCTAAAGGTGTCTACGAGTGCATTTCTAACGAATATCTTGCTTATCGTGTTGAACGCACCTGCCGCAATGGTTATTGCACTTGGGTCTTCTGCTACGATTATGAGTCTATTTACGCTACTGCCTTCAAAGGCACTTGCGGTAATTTCTTTTACGGTATCGGGCAAAGTATACTCGGTTTCTACGCCCTTATAGAATAGCATCTTGCCGTTATAGACGTATGCTCCATTGGGCAAGTTAGCATACCACTTGGTTCCCTTAAAAGCATCTTGACCTACGTACTCAATTTCTTCGGGGAAGGTTACGCTTTCTAGGTTTACGCATCCGTTAAATGCATTGGCAGGAATACTGCTTAGATATGAACCTGCACCAAAGCTCAATGACGTAATCGTAGTATTGCCTTGGAATACGTTCGGTGAAATTTCAAGTATACCGTTGCCGTCTACGCCGGAAGGTATTACTACGCTCGTAGAAGTGCCTACGTATGCGAGCAAGGTGTTACCTACTACGATGAAGTCACTAGTAAGGTTTTCCTTCCACGGAGTGCCGTTAAATGCGTTCATATCCAATTCAACGAGCGTATTGCGGAAGGTTACTTCTGCAAGTTGAGTACATCCTACGAAGGTTTCGCCGGTAATGGACGTGATGCCGGAGCCACTTGCGAATCTCAAAGAAGTGATGTTTTCATTGCCCTTGAATACGTAATCATAGATATAGGTTACCTTGGACGGAATTTCGAGTTCGGTTGCGATGCCTTCATAGCCGATTAGCTTGCCGTTGATTACAACGTATCCGTTATTGGAAGTCTTGGTTGCTTCATACCTATACCAAGAAGTATTTTCGAAAGCGTTTTCACCTACTTCTAGGCTTGCGGTAGTGGGTATGCTTACTTCGTGAAGTGCGGTACAATCCTTAAATGCTTCTGCGGGGATGGTCAATACTGCACTGCTTGCAAATCTCAAGGTCGTGATGTTCTTATTGCCCTTGAATACGTCGGTTGCAAAGCTCTTTACGGTGTTGGGTATGGTTACAACCGAGCTTTCGCCAACGTAAGCAAGAAGTTTGCCACCGGGAGATACTATCAAGCTATCGGAACGTGACGACATCCATCTGGTGTTATAGAACGCACGTGTGCCTATCTTATCAATATTATCGCTAAAGTAGATGCTTTCTAGGTTTACTGCATTGCGGAAGGCATTTTCTTCTATCGTCAAAGAGCCCTTTACGTTCCTGAAGTCTACACTGGTAATATTCTTATTGCCGGTAAATACGCCTTCGGGAATATAAGTTACGCCTTCGGGGATGACTATCGCTCCGCCTTCACCGTTATAGTCTGCAAGGTATCCGTTGATAATCATGCAATTTGCAGAAATATGAACGTCTTCATAGTGGGTACCATCGAAGGCGTCTTGTCCAACTGCGATGACGTTTTCTATGCCTAAGATAGACTCAAGTGAAGTGCCAACAAATGCCTTAGAAGCAATTTCTATTGCACCGGTAAACTCTATGGTTCTTAGTGCCGTATTGTCTGCAAATACGTCGCTATTAAGGTATCTTACACCACTAGGTATGGTAACCGAGCTTTCTGAACCCTTGTATGCGATGAGTGCTACGTCGTTTGCAATCAGTAGACCGGCCGGAGCGTTTTGTAGATATGCAGTGCCGTCAAACGCACCTTCGCCAATATAAGTAGTTGCACTGCTGAAGACGACGCTTTCTAGCGTTGCTAGTCCACGGAACGTTCCGTTCAATATTTCTTCGATATTAGCACCACTCATATCGATGGACGTAATATTCATACCTTCGAATACTCCCCTTTCAATCAAGGTTACGTTTTCGGGGATTACTACGTTTGATGCAGTGCCGTTATATTTAATAAGGATACCGTTCTTAACTATGAATTCGTCCTTTAAGGATGATAGCCACAACGTGCCTGCAAATGCGTTTTCGCCAACGTAAGCGATATCTTTAGACAAGATGAAGACGTCTTTAAGAGCCGTACATCCTTCGAACGCACCATCGGGTATTTCTACGAGTTTGCCGTTTTCTTTGAAGGTGATGCTTGTTAGACTTGTTACGCCACTAAACGCACCGGGTACGATTTCGGTAATCGTTTCGGGTAGCGTGAAGTTTGATTGCGTGCCAACGTATAGTACCGCACGTTTTACTCCAAAGTATGCGTTTTCATAGTAAAGGATGGGGTTAGTGCTTTGTGAAGTTTGACTTAACCATGCAGTACCTTCAACAGCACTTCTATCAACGCTGGTGATATACTCGTTAATTACGATTTCACTTAGGTTTACACAGTCACGGAATAGGTTTGCTTCGATTGCAGTCATCAAGCAATTTTCATCGAAGGTTACGCTGGTAATGGTATCGTTACCACGGAATACGTAGGGATAAATCTTGATGGTTTCACTAGGTATAGTGATTGCTCCGCCTTGTCCCTTGTATCCTATCATTACGCCGTCAACCATAATGAAGTCACCGTCATAATTATTAAGCCATGCGGTATTTTCAAATGCTCCTTCACCAAACTCGTTAATTATGCCATTGAATTCGACAGATGCAAGATTTACACAATCGCTAAATGCTCCTGCCGGTATCTTGGTTATGGTGGAGTAAGCACCGAAGGTTATTTTTTCTATGTTTTCATTGCCACGGAAAGCATCCGCGGTAATACCACTTGCTCTTTCTAGGTTGGAAGCACCTATTACTACGTTGGTTGCATCGCCAATGTACTTGATGACAACTCTACTGTCGCCTGCGTAATTAAATCCTTGTCTATTTAGAGAATCAAACCAAGCGGTTCCCCTAAACGCATTTTCGCCGATTTCGGTAACGGTTTGGGGTATATTGGTTACGGAAGTGACGTTGGTCCAGTTTTCAGCGTATCCTGCAGTAATGGACTTAATACCTGCAAGGAAGCTTAGGCTGGTGATATTGGGTAGCGGTTCATTGCTACCGATTAGTCCTGCTAGCGTTACTTGTCCGTTGGTACGCAAAGATACCATCCATTCCTTAGAAAGAACGGAATATAGTTCGCTTTGCGGTATGTATGCACCATTGTTAATTTGGAGAGCGGTTGCTTTTACGCCATCATTGGTAGCATATTCTTCTCCGCCGATGGTGAAGGGTTCAATCGGTACCAAAGCATCTTCAACAATGGAGATGATGGTTGAGTTCAAGGTATAGGTAGCACCCGTTCTAACTCTTTGATATAGAACACCGCCTATTATGACGTCTTCACCGGTCTTAATAGCCTTGCCTAGCCATAAGGTGTTATAGAATGCGTTCTTACCAATTGATACTACGCCGGACGGTACGTTGACGGTTTCCAGAGCCGTTGCACCGTTAAACGCATCTTCACAAATGATAGAAAGCATGGAGTCTTCTTTATGCGTTATGCCCTTAATAAAGGTTACGTCCTTAAATGCTCCCGATGCTATCTTCTTAACGTTAGACGGAATTTGTAGAATACCATTCGCATCAAGGTTGCTTTCATCACCAACAAACTTAACTAAAGTTGCTTCTTGTGCGTTGTTTGCTTTTACTATAAGCATACCGTCGGTTACTACAAAGCCGGTATTTTCAAATGCGGTTACGGCGATGTTTCTCATGCTCGTCGGTAGTGCGATGCTCGTTAGTTGTGAGCAACCTGCAAACGCATAATCGAGTATGGTGTGAGCTTTAGATAGCGATAAATCGAATCTGATTTCTCTCGTGTACAAATCGGAGTTCCAAGAACTTCCGTTATAATTGCTGAACGCACCGGTATTAATGATTAGTACGTCGTTGGGTATGACTACTTGGCTGGAAGTTCCCTTATATCTATATAATAGAGTGCCACCCAATACAACGAAATCGTTGCCGTATACGCTGGACTTATAGTTCTTGTACCATGCGGTGTCTTCAAGAGCGTTAATGCCAACCTTCTTGATGCTACTCGGGAAGGTTACACTGGAGATATCTTCCCAACCCTTTAGCATTTCATCTACGGTTTCGGTTACACCGTCCATAATCTTAACTCCGGATAGGCTTTCAATACCGCCGGTCTTTCCAAGGAGTGCCGTTAGCGTTACGTTGCCGTCGTATGCAACGTTAATCGCCTTATGAGTATCGATGATATCAACGAGTTGTTCTGCAGAAATTGCACGGCTAGCATAGCCTTCTTTTACCCCGGAAATCGTCAAAGTAGTAATGTCACCAAGGTTTCTTAAGGTTAGGTCTACGCCTTGAGCATCTTGCGTGAAAGCAGTAGCGATATCAACGGCTACGCTCTTAGTCGCATGCATGAATACGTTGCGTCCGAGTTTGGATACGTTATAAGTGGAACCCGTAGCCTTTTCGATGATAGCTTTAGGTGCCGTTACACTTTCACTTTCGATAATTTCGGCTACCAAACCGCCGGAATAAGCAACCTTATACTTACGTGCGAGTAATAATTCACCATTGATAGCATCGATGATGTATTCTTCGAAGGTGTTGGTGGAAACTTGGTTCTTGATGAACTTAATTCCGCTGTTGCTATATACGGGAAGGGTTTGCCAATTACCTATGTCGTAGGAATCGTTTTCACTGCCTGCGGGAACAAAGATTTGTCCGCCCTTTTGGTCTAAACCGAGTCCATCGAAGGTATCGCCTGCAATTTGCGGAGCGGTGGCACCGTTAAAGAATAACTTGGTTAGATTTGCGGTATTCGTAAATGCCTTAGAACCAATGCTCTTTACGCTTGCAGGGATGGTAATTATTTCTACCAAAGAATCATTTTCGAACAAACTACCATTTACGTATTCTACGCCATCAGGAATAGTAAGCACACTGTTAACGCCCTTGTAATCGACCAAGTTGTTTCCTAGGACGATGATGTATTCGCCTTCATAATTCTTCATCCATTGAGTATTGCGGAAGGCCTTGGAGCCTACGGTAGCAATCTTATAGGATGCGGAATTATCAATGGTATCCGCAAGGTTTACAACGCTGGGGTTCTTGAGTTCGCCACCATCGTTTTCATAAGCGGTTAACGTAATATTTTCAACGTAAATATTGTCTTCCAAGAAGGAATCGGCTATTACGGTAGCACCGGGGAGAATGTTTACGGTCTTGATGTTTTCGGGGAGTGCACCATTAATTAAATCCTTGAACGCCTTGGTAGCAATGGTATTCAAGACACTTACGTTGGTGTTTTGAGTAAACAAACTAGTTAGTGCTTCTTTGGTTATTCTGTTTTCATTGTAACTATTAGTAATAGTTATGTTATTCAAGTTGGTTACTCCGCCAAAGGGTTTTTCGCCTATATTCTTAACGTAAATTGAGTATTCGAGATTTTCTAGCGTTCTGGGTAATGCGTAATCTGCAATTTCGTATACGTCGACATTATTTAGTTTTTCGCTAATTACTACCGACTTGGTTACGCTTTCGTTCACAAATCCGAGAGCCTTAATTATGACTATACCGTGTCCGCCTTTAGCATCGCCATATACCCATACCAATTTATCAGAATTCTTTTCTTCTTCGAATATGGTAACGTTTTGTAGACTTACGTTATCGAAATCATACCAAGTGTTTTTAGCGGAAGAACTATAAACCTTTAGCTCTTTATGTACGTTGCTAAATGCATATTGTCCGATATAATCGGGTTCATCGCTACCGAAAACGACTATGCTTGCCAGCTTATTGTCGCCTTCAAAAGCACTTGCTCCAATGGTTTGTAGGCTTGCCGGTAAGGTGATAAATTCTAGGTTTACGCAGTTTGCAAACGCATTTGCTCCAATTTCTACTAGAACAGAGTTTGCTACGTCTTCAAAGTAAACTTCTCTTAGTTTTGCATTACCGCTAAATGCACCTGCAGTAATGCTCTTTACGCTTGCAGGTATTGCTACTACGCTTGCACTTCCGTTATAGTGATATAGGATGCCGTCGCCAACTATAATCATATCGCTGGAGTTAGCGTTCAACCACTTAGTTCCGTTAAATGCGTTTGCACCAATGGTAATTACTGTTTCGGGGATGCCGTAAGAAGTTCCTTCCGTGGTCAAAATCTCAAAGTTATCAAGAGATATTGCTCCATTGAAAGCATCCGAACCTATGCTCTTAAGCGAAGTATAGGTTACGTTATCAAATACGATTCTTTCTAGTGCCGTACAATTTTGGAAAGCCCTATTGCTTATGTTTTCCGTTCTTCCACTAATGATTACTTCCTTTACATAAACGCAATTTGCAAGGAATCCTTCGCTCATTACGTTGTTAGCTCCGGCAAGAGTCTTTACGGTCGTTAAAGCCGTAGGAGCACTGCCACCGAATAGTTCGGAAATGGTTATGGTGGGCGAAACGCTTAGCGTATTAAGGTTTACAACGTTAGAATATGCACCATATAGATAATCGGGATTGATTGCGTTAATTGAAGCTACGGTTATAGATAGGTTATATAGTGCATCGGTAGATGCAAAGGTGTTTTCTCTAATACCTATTGCAGCATTAAACGCAACGGAAGTTATAGTGCCGTCGAATGCATAATCGCCTACTGCACTTACGCTCTTGCTTTCGTTTGCAATAACTACCGATTCGGGAACGGTAACTTCAGTTTGTGAACCGAGATATTGGACAAGTATTACTTCACCAAATTCGTCGGTAGTATATGACCACTCTAGTCTGCCGTCAACCTTTATGATGTTATTTACGTCGTAGACTCTATCTTTTAATGCCTTCCAATTTTCGTTCGCTGCGTTAGAAGTGTATAGTGAAACGTTGGGCGTATATATTCTGAACGCATTTTGCAAAGACGTATAGTTTTGGAATACGTTAACGCCTAGATTTGCAGGAGTGTTTCTTCTAAAGATAGCGTATCTTAATCCGGTTGCTCCGGCAAAAGCATTATCCCCTATGGAGATTACGTTTGCGGGAATTTCTATTTCGGTGAATGCGGTACAATTAAAGAATGCTCCGCTTTCAATCGTCGTTACGCTGGTAGGCAAGGAAATAGACTTCAAGGAAACGTTCTTTGCAAAAGCGTTCTTGCCGATGGTGGTAACCGTAGGATATACCCCAAAATCTACGCTTGCAAGAGCGGATGCTCCGTTGAAAGCATTATCCGGTATTATGCTTACGCTTTCCGGTATGGATATGCCTTGGAGTGCCGTCATATTCATGAACGCACCGGGACCAATATTAATTATGGTTGCGGGCAAGCTCAAAGTCTTAATAGTCGTGTTGCCTGCAAAAGCTTCTGCACCAATGGAGTCTACGGGTAGACCGGGGTTACCATAGAAGTTTGCAACCACTACTTCCGTACCGGTATAATTTTTAGCATCGGTTAACGTGTATGCAGTACCTGCATCGTTTAGGGTATAAACAATGTTGTTATCGATGGTATAATCTCTCTTTGCTTCCCATCTTGCATAAAGCGTCATATCGGAAGTTACAAGAGTGCCGAACGCATACTTATTCTTGAATTCGGGTTCGGTATACCAGCCGATAAATACATGGCCTGCTTTTTCCAATACGTCTGCGGGAGCTACGCTATATCTACCGTGTTCATAAATTCTCGGTTCGATATTCATTTCTGCGTTGGTAACGTAGCTTACTTCATAAGTAGACGTTACGTGGTTAGAATAAAGAACGGTATCGGAAACGAGAACGTAGAAGAAGTGACCGTTAAACGCAAGTGACTTATCTTGGGTTAGAACGACGTTGTTTGCTATCCAACCGCCTTCAGTTGCATTAATTTCGATAATCCTATTGCTATCCCAGTTTGATGCTATCATACCGGAGATAAGTTCCGGAGTTTCTTTTGAATAATAAATCTTGTTGCCTTTAATGATGATGGAAACGCTTTCACCTACTATCGAATAAGAACCTTCATTGCCATATTCATTATCAATAACCCAAGAATTAGTGTCGTTATCATATCTTACGTTTAGTAATCCGATACTCCAGCCTATGAAATCTTTGCCTTCTTTATCGGGATTAGGTACGGTAATGCCTACGTCTATACCTTGGCCGTGAGCCTTAGTTTGACTTTCTACGTATGCTCTTCCGTCGTATTGTAGATATTTTTCATTGGTTTCTTTGTCTACGAAAGTTAGAGAATAGGTATTCTTTACCCAGTTCGGACTAACTATCATATCGCTTTGAACGTTGTTGATATCAAGTTGGGTATTAACGGCACTCCAAGATGCAAGCTTGTGTCCTTCGTTTACGGGAAGGGTTGCAGTTGCCGGGAACACTGCTTGCTTGCCGTGTTCAACTTGGCTTACTGCATAATCATTGCCGTTATAACGCCAAGTTACCGTATAAAGTACGGGCGTCAATATTGCCATATAATCGGTATCAGTGGTGATAACTTGAGTATATAACTTATCCCAGCCCTTAAAGATTTTGCCTATGAGTCTATCGTCGTCCGCATCGGGAACAAGCGTCGTTTCGGGTTCGGATACGACGTCTGCAATAGAACTATCATGCGGAACCTTGGTGGTATAGAACGGAAGGTCGCCTACGCTCAAATAGAAGTTTACGGTATAGGACTTAACCGCATAATAGATATTGAGCGACATATTGTTCTTTATGGGCGTAGCAAAATCGAAGGGAGTTTCACTATCAAACGCACACCAATTACCTATCTTACCTTCTATTTCTGCTATTTCAGGCAAGACGTTAACGTCTATGACGTTACCATCTATTACGGAAATAACGTCAATATAATTTTCGTTCTCGTCGTAAAGTTGAACGTTATGGATTTTTAACCACTTTGCATATAGGGTTATAACGGGAATCTTGTCTCCGGCTTCTTCTGCAGTGTTATCAAAGCTCTTGCTTATCTTTTCTCTGTATTTTTCTTCCGTCATGCTAGAATCAGCTACGGTATTTGCAATTATGGTATCTACGTTAAGGAAATCACCTACCAAGTTCCAAGACTTTTGGAATGCACCGTCGGTATACCATCCACCAAAGAAATAGCCTTCGTATTCGAGCTCGAGCTTGCTTGCGGATTCACTATTATAAGTGCCGATTAGAGCATCGTAGGTTGCTAAAATATCACTAAATGCTTCTTGTTGGCCTGCAATGTTCGGCACGATTCTAACAGCATATACGGCCGCTTCAAATCTTGCAACGACTTCTACGTTACCTTTAACGTTCGAATATTCCGATTTACCTTCACCCCAACTTACGAACTTATAACCTAGTCTCTTGGGATTTTTCGCTTCTTCAGGTTCTTTGGCATTAGAGCCGTAAGCAACCGATTGTATTTCTACAACGTCATAATTATAGTTAAAGAAGGTTACTTGGTATTGTTTGATGGTAAACTTTGCAGTAACTGTTTTGTTTCCCTTTACGTTTACCAAAGAATCATCTTTAAGTACGTTTTCACCAATGTACCACTCGCAAGTATAGCCTTCTTTTTCCGGCAAAGAAAGTTTTGTGGTGTTTTCACCATCTCTTACTGCGACCCTAGCATATTCTTCGTCGTCAACCATGTAGATTATATAATGGAGTCTCGTCCACTTAGCGTAAAGCTTGGTTTCCGCTTTAACACGGTCGGTATCAAAGTTCCAAACACTATCCGGCGTACATTCCCTATTCTTATACCATCCGTCAAATTCGTAATCTTCTCTTTGGGGATTGCCGGGATGGTCTATGGGGTTGTTATAAACCACGTCTTTGGTAAGTGCGAATTCGCTATCGTCTTTATCGTAATAGTTGTTTACGAAATGGACGTTATATTTGTTGGTTTCATAAACGGCACCGATGTTCAAATCGGAAACTACGTTATCAAACTTAATGGACCAACCGGCAAAATGTCTGGTACCGTCTGCACTAAACTCCGGAACGTCTATATTTGCTATCTCTTCTGCATAAAGCTCTGCTAGGTTGGTTTCATAAGGTACGTCCTTGAACGTCTTTAACTCGATAGGAGTAATTCCATCAACGTCCATATAGTAGAAAACGACCGTAAAGGTTGCACGGACGTAAATTGCATTAACTACTATGTTTTCGTGTATGTTGGTAAAGGCTTCACGGTCCCACTTTCCAACCATACCCCTAATGTTGGGCAAGGCCGGAATATCAATTAGGTTTTCGCCTTCTTTTACGTATTTGACGACGTCTTCTTCGTCGTTGTATTCGTCGCTGTATTTAAACTTGATTTCGTAAAGCTTCGACCATTTTGCATAAAGAGTGGTGTCTTCTATAACTTTATCGATGTTGAAGTTCCATGCATTAAACAAGCTTTCTTCTTTGTACCAGCCGTCGAAAGCATATCCTTCTCTGCTTGGAGCAGTGGGTGCCGTTATGAATCCATATTCAGCAACGGAGATGGGTTCTATTCTTTGGCCTTCGCCGGTAACGAAGTTTACAGTATATTTTTTACCTGCGTCAGCTTGGTTTCTTACGTTGATGACTATGCTGGTTGCTACACCCTTATATTCGATTATGACGTTAAGGTTTTCTACTTCAACGTCTGTCTTGAAGTTCATTATCTTTAGATGCTCTCTAACGTCCGTTGCGAATACGGTAGAGACTTCTCCGTCCGTGCGAGTGACGACGAGTTCTATACCCGCTAAATCGAGTTCTTCACCTATTACGTATTCGGTTTTATAGTCGCATCCTTCTTTGACTTGTACGGAAGCGATTCCCACAGACGTGCAGGAAACAAGTACGGTTAAAACGATAGCCGTAATCATAAGTAATAGAATCGGAAGTTTGAGCCTGTTCTTCATTGTTGTAAACCTCTTTTTGCTGATTCGTGGGTGAGTGTTCGCACTCGCTCACCCGCGTGTGCATATATATAATATTATAAAGAGCGACTTTTGGCAAGACCTTTTTTAAATATTTACTAAAATTACACGCAGGCGCTTGCGTTTATAATAAAATTTTGTTAATATATTATCATCCCGAAATTTTGCCATTTTGGGATTTAGGAAGAAAAAATGGACGAAGTAAGAAAAAATCAACTCATCAAGTTGCATAAAGATTGCTTTCACGACGGCGACTACGCCAACTTCTTTTTCGAGCATAGAATAGACGAACAAAACGTCTTTTTGGTCGAAGAAAACGGCAACGTATTGTCAGCGTGTTACGCAAGAATTTTCGACTTAGTGCTAGGCGAAAAAAACATACGAATCCCCTTCCTTACCGGCGTTGCGACCAACCCAAATTATCGCTACCAAGGACACGCTAGAGCCGTGGTGGAAAAAGCAAAAGATGCCCTAAAAAAACGTGGCTATCCCTTCGTTCTTCTCCACCCCTTTAACCACGATTTCTACCGTAAATTAGGCTTCGAAACTATCAACCTTGTTAGAAGACTAACCCCTACCGGAAACGTCTTAAACGGAGTCATCGTAGAAAAAATGACGCCGGCAAATCTTAACGTTGTACACGAGCTTTATTCCAAGCTGATAGCAAGGAATACAAGCTACCGGGAACGCACTCTTAACGAAGTTGAACTGCTTATAGGATATTCGTTGGAACACGGCGGTTTCGGTTACATAATACGTGAAAATGGTATCCCCAAAGGCTATGTTTGGTGCGAAGATGGTAACTGCGTGGAAGGACTTGCAGAAAGAGAAGAGCTCTTTCATTCCATCCCCCTTCCCAAAGGATACTCTATCCCCGTTTTAGAAGACGGAAACGAAGATTATTCCATGGGAGCGGTACTAAACCTAGAAGAGCTTCTAAAAGTCGTTCCATATTGCAACGACGCAAATGCCAGCGTACCATTTTCTCTTGCGGGCGTAAACTATAATTTAACGGTCGAAGGCGGAAACTTCTTGAGCCTTTCCACCACAACCGAAAACTGTACGCCACTTACAGAAAAAGAAATAATATCAATATCTCTTGGTCAAGGACGCTTGAAGGCACAAAACCCCTTCGAAAACGTCATCCCAAACTATAACGTTGCTTGCTTGGAGATTTATTAGGAGAAAAAAATGAGAGAAATCGACTTAAAAAAGCAAAATAGGATTCTTTGGATAGTCGTAAGTTGCATCCTAGTTGTAACCATCGTTACCAGCCTTACCCTATTCGGCGTATTCTATTTCGATTACGGCACAGACGACCTTGTTGTTGAAGAAAACGCCCAAAACGTCATCTTACTAATTGGCGACGGCATGGGCATAAACCATATTAAAACGGCGGAAATCTATAACAACGGCTCCTTGCTTAATATGAGAAAGCTCCCCGTTTCCGGCGAAGTTATGACCAGAAGCTATTCACCCGGAGCAACCGATTCCGCAGCGTCCGCAACAACCTATGCTACGGGCAGAAAAACCTATAACGGCAGACTTTCTTACCTTAACGGCAAAGCACTTCCCACCATTGCTGAAGAAGCTATGCAAAACGGCAAAAAAGTTGGCATTATTGCTACGAAAGTGGTAACTGATGCAACTCCCGCCGCCTTCCTTGCCCACAGCAAGTCTCGTAACAATACCGCAGATATAGCATCACAATTGGTTGCTAGCCAAGTTGACGTACTATTCGGCCTTAACAACGCCGAACTAAAAGCACTATCTAGCTCCATCCAAACCGAAAATCGTGACTACTGCGTAAGCTTCGAAGAAATAAATGCTTCGACTTCCGAAAAGATATTCGGTCTTCTCGATGAAGATATTCCCAATATCGGCAGAAACACTCTCGCATCACTAACGGATACTGCACTATCCAAGCTGGAAAATGAAAATGGCTTCTTTCTTATGGTAGAAGGCTCCAAAATCGATTCTTATTCTCACTCCAACGAAATGAGCAAGATGATTGACGAGCTAAACGCATTTGATGCAGCGGTATCTCGTGCAGTTGCTTGGGCAAGAAAAAACGGTAACACCACCGTTATCGTTCTGGCAGACCACGAAACCGGCAACGTCAAAATTCCCGATGGTGCTACCATAGACGACATATCTGACGACTGGTTCCATAGCACACATCACACTTCCCAAAACATCCATTACTTCGGCTACGGCGTAGGCACAGATAAACTCCCTGCTCTCATCGACAACACCGACGTATACGACTTCATAAAACAACTTTTATTCTAACTTAGGAGAACTCAAATTATGGACAAATTACTTAACGTAACAGTTGGACAAATGCTGGAAGACATTGCAAGCAAATATCCCACAAACTTGGCCATCAAATATATTGAAGTCAACTATAAGCGTACTTATTATCAATTTAACGCTGAAGTCGACGAATATGCTAGGGGCCTATTGGGCATGGGCATTAAACCCGGCGACCACGTCGCTGTTTGGGCAACCAACTACCCCGAATGGATGATTCTATTCTTCGCTACTGCTAAAATCGGGGCCGTTCTCGTTACCGTAAACACCAACTATAAAGAAGCAGAACTAGAATATCTACTTTCCAACTCCGATAGCAAAGCACTATTTGTTTGCGACGGCATTAAAGATATCGACTGTGAAAAGATAATATATTCTGTTTGCCCCGAGCTTCGCACTTCCAAGCCCGGTGAACTAAACAACGCTACCCTACCCTTCTTGAAATACGTCGTTAGCTTTGATAACTGGTACGACGGCATGTACCATTGGTCGCAAGTTCCGCACTTCGGCGTTCTAATCAGCGATGCAGAATTCCAAGCAATTAAGGATGCAGTACATCCCGACGACGTAGTAAATATGCAATACACTTCCGGCACCACCGGCTTCCCCAAAGGCGTTATGTTAACCCACAACAACATCGTTAACAACGGCTTGGCAATCGGTAACTGCATGAAGTTTACGGATAAAGATAAGCTTTGCATACCCGTTCCCTTCTTCCACTGCTTCGGCATGGTTCTTGCAATTATGGCAAGCGTAACCCACGGTACTGCCATGGTTCCTTTGCTATGGTATACGCCCATGAAGGTTATGCACGCTATTGAATATGAAAAGTGCACCGCTGTTCACGGCGTTCCCACTATGTATATAAGAATGCTTGAGCACCGTGACTTCAACCGCTACGACTTTAGTTCTCTCCGCACCGGCATTATGGCTGGTTCCCCCTGTCCCATCAAGGTTATGCAAGACGTAATCGAAAAGATGAACATGAAGGAAATCACCATCACCTATGGACAAACCGAAGCCAGCCCTGCTTGCACCATGACTACCACCGATGAAACACTAGAACACCGTGTTGCTACCGTTGGTAAAGAGCTTCCCTTTATGGAAACCAAAATCGTTGATGCAGAAACCGGCGAAGACGTACCTAATGGTACCCCCGGCGAATTCGTTGTTCGTGGCTATAACGTAATGAAGGGCTACTATAAAATGCCCGAAGCAACCGCTCAAGCAATCGATAAAGACGGTTGGCTACACACCGGCGACATCGCAGTTAAAGACGACGACGGATACTACAAGATTACCGGTAGACTAAAAGATATGATTATCCGTGGTGGCGAAAACATCTTCCCCAAAGAAATCGAAGACTTCATCTATACCCACCCCGACGTTGTTGACGTACAAATCGTTGCAGTACCCAGCGAAAAATACGGTGAAGAAGCTTATGCCTTCGTTACTAAGAGAGCGGGTAGCTCCGTTACCAGCAAAGATATCCAAAACTACGTTGCAAATAACATGGCTCGCCACAAGGTTCCTTCCTTCGTCGAGTTCATCGATAAGATGCCCATGACCGCAAGTGGTAAAATCCAAAAATTCGTACTTAGGGATATGGCTAAAAAGACTTTGGGTATCGAAAATAACAACTTCATATTCAAGGACACCCAAAACTAACGATAACGACAAAAGAAGGAAACTAGCATGAGCCTTTTACAAACCCTACAAGCAGACGTTTTTATTTCGTTTAAAAATTCTGACTTTTCCGGTAACACTACCCAAGATAGCGTGATTGCAAAACAGCTTCACGAAGAATTGATGTCTCGTAATATATCGGCTTTTTATAGCAATTCTACGCTACTCTCTCTTGGGCAATCCGTATATAAAAAGTCTATAGACGAAGCTTTGGAAAGCACAAGCGTGCTTATAGTAGTTTCGTCAAACGCAGACTTTTTACAAACCGAGTGGGTAAAATACGAGTGGGAAAGCTTCCATCAAGATATCTTGAGTGGCATGAAAAAGCATGCTCAAATAGTCCCCTACTTCGCTAACTTTGCTCGTGAGAGCATTCCACGTTCTCTTCGTGACTTCCAAACCTTCAACATCAACACCCACTCCGTTTCCGACGTTGCCGACTTCGTACAAAACATCCTAAACAATATTAAAAACGAACAAGCTAAAGTTCAAACGGCCAGCATGCAAGACAAAATAGGAATTAAGAGTAAAGTATCCACCACTAAGGTTAGACAATCCCTATACTCTTCCGATTCCGACAAAGAATATGGACGTCTGAAAATACAATGTAAGAATACCCATGCGTGCGATATGGCAGTGCTAGAAAAGGCCCTTGCAGACATCCAACGTCGCCCAATTTGGATACTGGACCTTGGTTGTGCTTACAATTACGTAGGAAATATGCGTTTTGGCAAGATGGAAAACGTCAAAGTGCTTGGCGTAGATATCTCTGATAAATGCCTTTCATTTGCCAAAGAAAACAGCGACCCAGCAAAGTTCGTTTTTGAAAAGCTTGACCTTGAAGACGGCATGATGGAAGAAAATCTACAAGCAATCATGGAAAAGCACGACATCCAAAAGTTCGACGTCATGTTCGGTGCATTGCTTACTCTACACTTGAAAAAACCCGTCATCGTTTTGAAAAAATTACGCAAATTCCTTGCTGACGACGGCTATATGATTTTGCGTGGTTCGGACGATGGTAGCGTTTTATCACTTAACGACAACGGCTTAGTGGGAAAAATCATAGAAAAATGCTCCGTTACCGTAGGCTTTTCCGATAGACAAAACGGTCGCAAGCTCTATCATCAACTGGAAGCAGCGGGCTATAAGCACATAAAACTAGAAACCTTCCTAAAAGATATTTCCGGCAAAGACATCGATGAACGTGATGAAATATTCTTCGAGCGTTTCTCATATCGTGTAAATAACTTTAGAAAGATAATGAGTGCAGACCCGATGAACGAAGCAAAGCGTAATGATTATCTTTATATGAAATATGCCCTAGAAGAACTGGAAGAAATGTTCACCAATCACGATTTCTGGTACTGCGAGCACGATTTCATTGCCTACGCCAAACCCAAAGATTAAAATTTTATACTGCATAAAAAAAGAGCACTCTAAGTGCTCTTATTTTTTTCGTTATTTTGCGGTTATCTTAAACGTTTCGTTATTCAAGTCTACGGTGAGAACGTAACTACCACGCTTAATCTCTATAATGCCTTTTATTGCGTTTATTTCCGCTCCTTCTAATCCGAATTCCTTATGAAGTTTTCCAAGCGTTTTATAATGCTCTAAAAGCTCCAAATTGGGATTATCCCAAGCGTAAGGACGGCGATTTACGGGGTCTTCATAGCCATCCATACCTATTTCGTCACCATAATAAACGGTGGGAACACCAGGCAAAAAGAATTGCATTGCAGATGCAAGCTTAACTCTCCTTACACCCCTTTCGTATTCTTCCGTAGAAAGTCTATAATCCAATTTTTCCTTCTTCGTAGTAAGAGCCGGGGTTTCCGCAAGCACGTTTATAATTCTTATAGTATCGTGCGTTCCAACCAGTCCCATACAGCAATCAAGTGCTTCTTTGGGATAGTTTTCCATGATTTCGTATACGGAGTTCTTAAAAGCTATGCCATCCTTTTTGAGAATTGCATCTATGATTGCCTTTCTAAAAGGATAATTCATTACGCCGTCAAGTTCTTTTCCCAAGAAATAGGTTCTCTTTTCACCGTAACTTTCCTTGGTGCTGGCATCTTCCCATACTTCGCCAATGACGATTGTTTCATCACTAACACGCTTTGCCGCCTTTCTTATTTTCCTAACGAACGGAGTAGAAAGTTCATCAACAACGTCTAGTCTCCAACCCTTAACGCCAAGCTTTGTCCATTTATCGATGATGCCACCTGCACCTGTTATGAATTCTTGGAAATCAGTGGCTTTTCTGGAAACGGTTGGAACTACGGTACAGCCCCACCAGCAATCATAAACGTCGGGAAATTCTTGGAATGTGAACCAATCGTAATACTTGCTTTCTTTGGATTGATAAGCACCTAGTTCTTCATAAGTATCAAATTTATTAAAATAAATTGAGTCCGCACCGGTATGGTTAAATACGCCGTCTAAAATTATGCCTATGCCGTACTTTTCCGCTTCATCAATGAGTTCTTTGAACTCTTCTTCCGTACCAAACAGCCTATCTATTTTGGTATAATCGGCAGTATCGTAACGGTGGTTAGAGTGCGATTCAAAAATCGGCGAGAAATAGATGCAAGTAACGCCTAAATCTTTAAGATACGGCAGTTTTTCCATAACCCCCTTTGCATTTCCACCATAGAAATCATTGGCTCTATAAACACCATCGGGGTCCACTATGGTTAACTCTTCATCCCAATTCTTAAAAGGTCCTTTTAAGGGCCTTACGCCATCTTCAACTCTATTGAAGCGGTCCGGGAAAATATGATAGATTACTCCACCCTTTAACCACTTTGGCGTGGCATAAGCATCTTCGTAACAAGTTAATTGCCACTCGGGTAGCCAGTCTCCCATTACCGCTTTGCCACTTTCATTTCTTCCAACGAACAAATAGCCTTTTGGCGTTGCAATTTCAAAGCGATAATAATATATGCCGGCAGTAGGCAAAATAAATTCTATCTTGTAATTATCAAACTCAGCATCACTCCCTGCATAATGAAGGTCGAGTTTCCAAGTTTTTTCTCCACGCAAAACTACCCCTACGCCAACGGCACCAAGTGCTTTGTTGACGGGGAATAAAAGTCGCACCCTTTGGTGAGTTTTTACTGCACCAAAGGGTGTTTTATAGGTTAAGTTGCGTGAATCAAATTTTAACATTATTGATATTAAGGTATCCTATTTAACACTTTTGAGTCCCCAAATACGCCTTGCATATTCTTCTACGCTACGGTCTGCTGCGAAGAATCCTGCTTTAGCGGTGTTTACCAAACTCATCTTTTGGAAGCGGTACTTATCTTTGTAGGTTGCGTCTACTCTTGCTTGAGCGTCAACGTATGAACCAAAATCTGCTAGTACCATATAGGGATCTGCACCACCACGAGCACGGGTTAGATTATCTGCTAATTCACTAAAGTTTACACCGCCTATGCCTACTCTTAGTTGGTCGATAATTTGCTTAATGCGTAAATCTTTGGAGTAGTATTCGGTGGGATTATAGTGAGCACGTAACTTTTCTACTTCTTCGGTAAGGAGACCGAAAATGAAGATGTTTTCATCGCCAACTCTTTCGTGAATTTCAACGTTTGCACCATCCATCGTTCCTAGCGTTACCGCACCGTTAATCATAAACTTCATGTTACCGGTACCGCTTGCTTCTTTACCTGCGGTGGAAATTTGCTCACTGATTTCAGCTGCGGGCATAATCATTTCTGCAAGAGAAACACGATAGTTTTCTAGGAATACAACCTTTAGCTTGCCCTTGATTGATTTATCGTTGTTTACAACTTCGCCAATCATATAAATCAAACGGATGATGAGCTTTGCAATATAGTAACTGCTGGCTGCTTTTGCACCGAAAATGAAGGTTCTTGGAGTAATATCCAAGTCGGGATTTTCCTTTAACCTATTGTATAGGTTGAGTATTTGTAGTGCATTTAAAAGTTGACGCTTGTATTCGTGCAATCTCTTAACTTGAACGTCGAAAATAGAATTGGGGTCGAGTATTACGTTGTTAGACTTCTTTACGTATTCAGCAAGTCTTTCCTTGTTCTTTAACTTGATTTCCGCCCATCTATCCAATACTTGCGTATTGCCTTGATAATGCATCAATTTTTCCAGTTCGCTTGCGTCTTTTAAGAACTTATCCCCTATCAACTCTTTTAGATATGCAGTGAGCATGGGGTTTGCTTCGGCTAACCAACGACGGTGAGTAATACCGTTAGTTACGTTGGTGAACTTTTCGGGAGCTACCTTATAGTAATCGGAGAATACGTCGTTCTTTAGTATGTCGCTGTGGAGTTGAGAAACGCCGTTAACCGTATGAGATGCAACTAGGCAAAGGTTTGCCATGCGGATTTCAAAATCGCTCAAAATTGCATTGTTAGCAATTCTGTTCCAATCCCCGGGGAATACGTTCCAAAGGTCTGCACAATAGCGTTGGTTGATTTCCTTTATGATTTGATAAATTCTGGGAAGCAAGCTCATAAATAGGCTTTGGGGCCACTTTTCGAGTGCTTCTTGCATAACGGTGTGGTTGGTATAAGATATAACTTCCGTAACCGTCTTCCAAGCGTCGTCCCAAGAATATCCATAATCATCAAGGAGTATTCTCATCAGTTCGGGAATACATAACGTGGGGTGGGTATCGTTGATGTGAATTGCCACTCTTTCTGCAAGATTAGATAAATCTTTATTGCACAAAAGATGCTTTTTGATGATGGATTGAATAGATGCAGAAACGAAGAAATATTGTTGCTTTAATCTTAGCGACTTACCTTCGGTATGGTTATCTGCGGGATAAAGAACCTTGCTTATTGCTTCCGCCATAGCCTTTGCTTCGATAGCCTTAACGTATTCGCCACGAGAGAACATTTGCATATCGAGTTCAACGGGTGCCTTTGCACTCCAAAGACGTAGTACGTTAACAGCATCGGAACCATAACCGGAAATATTCATGTCGTAGGGAACGGCAAGAATCGTCGTGTGGTCCTTTTGTTCGCATATCAATCTGCCGTTTTCCCATCTTTCATCGATGTGACCGCCAAATTTAACTTCGAAAACTTCACTTCTCTTGTTAAACCATACGTCGCCTTGGTCTAGCCATCTATCAGGCATTTCCATTTGCCAGCCATCAACTATCTTTTGTTCAAAGATACCGTAGTCATAACGGATAGAAAATCCGCCGGCAGGATAACCGAGTGCGGTTAGAGAATCCATATATGCAGCAGCAAGTCTACCCAAACCGCCGTTACCTAAACCGGCATCGGGCTCTACTGCCATTATCTTGTTAATATCGAAACCCAATTCACTCATGACGTCGGTTGCTTCGTCCAAAATACCCATGTTGTAAAGGTGATTGCGAAGTGACCTGCCTAGCAAGAATTCCATGGACATGTAATAAACTTGCTTGTAACCTTCGTTACGAACCTTGGTCTTATATTCTACACGTTTTTGAGTGAGTATGTCTTTAGTGACCATGCTTAATGCTCTAAACATGGTAGATTCGGAAGCTTCATCGTACCTAACACCGAAATTTTTGGCTAATTTAAGTTCGACGAGTTCACGGAGCTGTGCTTTACTTAAGTTTGTCATTTAGCCTCCTAATTGCTACTTTGGTTGATTTATAGTGATTTATAAAGTTTAATGTATTCTTTTGCCGATTTCTTCCAGCTAAAGTCTTCTTTCATTGCGTTCTTAACTACGCCGTTACGCCATAGTTTTGCGTCACCATAGCAGGCAAGTGCACGATTGATAGCATCAAGCATATCGTGTGCGTTGTAACTTTGGAACGTAAATCCTACGCCGGTGCATTCTTCGGGATTAAAGGGTATAACGGTGTCCTTTAGTCCGCCGGTCTCTCTTACTATCGGAATGCTACCATAACGCATTGCTATCATTTGAGAAAGACCACAGGGTTCAAACTTGGACGGCATTAGGAACAAATCGCTTGCTGCATAAATCTTGGATGCAACGTCGCCGGAAAAATAGATTGCCGTAGCGAGCTTGGTGGGATATTCTTTTGCAATTTCTTGTAGAGCGTTTTCGAATTTCCAATCGCCTGTACCAAGAACTACCAATTGAACGTCCTTTTCCAATATTTCACGAATAACGGCTAGCACTAGGTCGATTCCCTTTTGGGTGGTAAGACGAGTTACCATACCAATTAAAGGCTTATCTGAAACGGGTAGTCCCATAAGCTCTTGTAGGCCGTGCTTATTAACTGCCTTTTGACCATAGGAACGATATTCATAATTTTTGAATAGTGCCTTGTCCGTCTTGGGATTATATAGATTTACGTCTATTCCGTTTACGATGCCGGAAAGTTTATATTGTCTTTCGAGCAATATATCGTCTAGACCATAGCTATAGAACTTATCCAAAATTTCTCCTGCATACGTGGGAGAAACGGTAACGACTTTATTGCTTGCTTCTATACCTGCTTTTAGCATATTTGCATCGTTACGGTACTCAACCACGCTACTATGGGATGCCGGAATACCAAACACATCGCCTATAACACCCTTATACATACATCCTTGGAACTCGATATTGTGAATAGCGAGAACTGTTTTGATGTTCTTATAGGGTTCCTTATCACGATAGAAGCAATCAAGATACAAGGGAGCAAGAGCCGTTTGCCAATCGTTAACGTGCAATACGTCGGGGTAATAGTTAATTAGCGGTAGCACTTCCAAAATTGCTTTTGAGAAATATGCAAATCTTTCACCATCGTCAAAGTGACCATAAAGGCCTTTACGCTTAAAGTAGAATTCGTTGTCGATAAAATAATATTCTACGCCGTCTACTGCACTCTTAAAAACGCCTACGTATTGGTTACGCCAGCTAAGAGCGACGGTGGTGGAGCCTACGAATTGTAGGCTATTG
>JAZNYA010000157.1:0-1846 GCA_045594145.1 Candidatus Stercoripulliclostridium sp.
AAGAACCAAGACTAATTTTCTAATTTACAATGGTTCATACTTTCACATATAAACGTAACGGAAGTCCGTTATATTTTCTGTGGGATATTGAAAGCGGCAGTTTACTTAACGTAGACTATGTCGCTTTTTTGTGTGCTAAGAAAAAATATGGAATCGAAATGGCTACAAATGAAATTTCTGACTTTGATGCTATTATCGATACCGATAGGGCGGAAATACTGGACGAAATAGAAGAGCTCGAAAAGGAAGGCGTTCTTAACGCAAAGCCGCAATACGTTTCTTTTAACAAGAGTTACAAGTATCTTAAAGCAATGTGCTTGCATATTTGCCACGATTGTAACATGCGTTGCGAATACTGTTTTGCAAATGAAGGCACCTATAACACCGAGCGTGATTACATGAGTTTGGAAGTAGGCAAAAAGGCCATAGATCTTCTTCTTGCTAACTGTGGCATAAAAAAGAATCTTGAAGTCGACTTCTTTGGCGGGGAGCCCTTGCTAAACCTTGACGTAGTCAAGGGAATCGTAGATTACGCTAAAGCAGAAGCAGAAAAGCGTGGCAAGAGATTTAGTTTTACTATGACCACCAATTGCCTTCTTCTTAATGATGAAAACATTAAGTGGCTCAACGAAGAAATGGATAACGTAGTTCTTTCTATTGATGGTAGAAGATGCGTTCATGATGGTGTTAGAAAGTCGCCTACAGGCAATCCAAACTTCGACGTAGTTCTTAAAAATGCTATCAAGTTCCGCAAGGTTAGGGGGGATAAGCGTTATTACGTTAGGGGAACGTTTACCGCCAAAAACCTTGATTTCAGCAAGGATATTTTATTCCTAAACGACCAAGGATTCGACCAAATTTCCATTGAGCCCGTAGTTTTGCCGGAAAGTCATCACCTTGTAATTAAGGACGAACATATACCGCAAATTCTTGAAGAATACGACAGGCTTGCGGAAAGTTATATCGAACGTAGAAAAGGGGAAAAGTGGTTCAATTTCTTCCATTATATGATTGACCTTGACCATGGCCCTTGCGTTAACAAGCGTTTGACCGGTTGTGGAGCCGGTACCGAATACGTTGCAGTTTCTCCCATTGGAGAAATTTATCCTTGCCATCAGTTCGTAGGTGAAAGCGAGTATCTAATCGGTAACGTATACGATGGAATACAAAACGAAAGCGTTAGAGAAAGATTTTCTAAAAATACAGTGCTAGCAAAAGAACATTGTACCGATTGTCCGGCAAAATATTATTGTGGCGGTGGATGTGCTGCTAATGCCAAAAACTTTGCCGGCAAAATAGAAGGGCAATATGAACAAGCTTGTATCTTAACAAGAAAACGCTTGGAAAACAGCCTGGCGATAGCTTATATTGAAAAACACAACTAAATTTTCCTTTAAGAGTGGCGAATTTGCCACTCTTTTTTATAGTCTCCCTTTAATTTATAATAATATATAATAAATATTATTGACTTTACTTTTTAAAAGATTTATAATTGTTAGGACTAATGCTAGGAGGCATAACTCGTGAGTAAAATCAAATCTATCATCATTTTGGTCGTTGTAGCCGTTCTCGTTATCGGCCTCGGCCTTTTGATTTTCCCACTTAATGGTCAAGACTCTTTTGAAATCGGTAAATCTAATTATGATTTCTACTGGGTTTCTAAGAGTATCAAACTTGGTCTTGACCTTGAAGGTGGTATGTACGTCGTTTACGCAATGGACTTAGAAGACATTGACCCTGACCAAAGAGATTCCGCAGTCGACGGAACCATCGCTAACCTTGAAGCACTTTTGTTCTCCAAGGGATACACCGAAGCAACCGTTACCCGCCAAGGCAACGATAAAGT
>JAZNYA010000158.1:0-5666 GCA_045594145.1 Candidatus Stercoripulliclostridium sp.
TGTTATGGTGTAGTTCCTGCTATCGTTATAGATTCTGCTAAACAACTTGAAATTGAAAGTGCAAAAAAAGATACGGAAATAGAGAAACTTAAGAAAAAAGCGGCAAACAGGTTGAAAGAGCTAAAGAAAAATGCTAAAAGTGCAACTAACGAAACAGAAGAGAGCAGTAATGATGAAATAGTTGTTCCACATAGGAAAAACCTTACTCAAAGGACTGGTTATAATGGACGTTTGCGTTATGATGCAGGAGTACCGAGCCACGATTATACGGAAGGAAGTAAAATGCCATCATATTCTGCTGTGTATGATGAAGAAAACGCTTACTATGACGCTTCTGATGAGTTTGATGATATCAATGAATATCGTAATGGCGTCCCGGAAGATAAATAAAAGATGGTAAAGATTGTTAATTTAAAGAGAGTGGATAACCACTCTCTTTTTTAATTTATGCAGTTAAAGATAACTTTTCCTTCGCCGACAATGGCTAGGGTGTAGCCTTTTATGAAAGTGTAGCTTTTGCCTACTATGACGTCGGCATTGTGGAGAGTGGGGGCAAGTCCTTCTCCGCTCTTTTTTGCTTGGGCTTCGGATAGAGTGAATTTAATATAGAATTCATCTAGGCTTTCTGCAGTAAAACCATATCTCGAAGCGATTTTTTGGAAATCTACGTCCTTCTTTTCTTGTATATCTATGCCGACTTCTTCTTGCGATAGGGCAATTACCAAATATTCCCCACTATGCGAAAGGGATATTTTGACGTCATTTCTACCGCTAACTATCGGCTTTCCGCTATCAAGGTGACTCAGAACTCCGTCCTTTGCGGGCGTTTTTAATATGTCGGAATATATGCGGAGCGTTTCTTGGAATATTTTTTCCCGCTCGTCTTTTTTGCCGATTCCTACAAGTATCATGCTATTATTATACGAAACGGCGTAAATATTGTCAATCGTCACTCAAAATTCAGTTAAAATGCGGTGGATAATCGGGCTTTTTCTTGACGGAGCTTATAAATATGTTTATAATAGATATATTGTTTATATACATAGGTGAAAAATGAAGAAATTTTTATTGGTATCTTTATTAGTGCTTAGCATAGTTGCAACGGCTGTTTGTCTAGTCGCTTGTAACCCCGAAGACGAAGGCGAAAATACTTTTGTTGCTCCGTCTTTCGATTTTACTACCCCCGCAGATTTGCCCGATTACGCCCTAAAAATCGAGTGGATTGGCTCCAACGGTTCCGAAACGACCTTCGTTCCCAATCGCCCCACCGCAATAGTATTTAACGGCGTTACCGAATATAACAGAAAAGAAGGCATCAACCTAGATTCCGAAATTTATAAGACCGAAGCGATAGGTACTTCCATTACCTTACAAAAAACTTCTTATCTTTGGTCACGTCAAGGCTGGAACATCGGTGTTTTCCACTATGAGAACTTTGCCGACGATACTAACGCCAACGTAACCAACAAGATATTCAACTCTTCCTATATGACCTACGTCAACAAGGACGGCAACACCATCACCGCTACCCCCGAGTTTAACCTTACCGAAGCTTTCATTTCCGCTTACCTAAAGGCATGTACCGATGAAGGCCTAAAGAATAGTGGTGGCAAATACATCCAAGAAGTTCGTTTTATAGGTAACGGAGTAGGTGCAACTCTTGCAGTTTCTTGTGCCGAATATCTTGATTACCTATATGAAAACGGAGCAGTGGGCGTTGGCTATCTTCCCGATAGAATTGATATAACAGACCCTTATTTTTCCAATGACGGCGTTGCAACGGTAGTTGATTTCTATGAACAAACCACTATTGGTTCCGCTCTTAACTTTAACTCCAAAGCAATAGTGGAACTTGCCGATAAAGGTACTGTTTTCACCCTTACCGAAAGCGACGAGCAATTTTATGATAGTTACACCAATCGCTATTCCGGGGTATCCGTAATCGACGAAAAGGTTACCTTTACCGACGATGGCGATTCTGCTTTGTATCTTGATATTAAGGAAAAAGTAGCTTACTTGAACTTCCGTGAATCCTTCTCTACAAGACTCCCGGAATCCTACCAAGCACTAGAGAGAACGACGTTGGATTGGTTCCTTTATACCATAAACGGCTCCGACTCTACTTCCATAAGTAACCAAAGCGATACCGATATCCGCCCCATGATTGATGGTTATCAATTAACCGGTACCGGCGTTAATACTTCTGTAAAATATTCCGTTTCCGCTTGGACGCCCACCGTATATCTTCGTGCAGTCCGTGGCCGTGAGTATAACATGCAAAAATACTCCACCAATACCCAAAAGATTACCGACTACACCTTGGAAAGATTCCAAGCTGAAAACTTCCAAATCAGCAACCTTTCCATGAAGGACGCATATGCAGTTTGCGGTTACGTATATTTGCAAGAAGACAGCTCTTACTTCATCAACCTTAACCGCTCCGCAAGAATAGAAAACGCAACTATCACCATCACCGTTACCTTGGATGATAAGTCTAGCGTAGTTAACGTTACCACAGATAAGGACGGCTTCTATTACTATAACCTTGGCGAAGAAAAACTTGGTGCAAGCGTTTCCATCGTTGCCGTAACTCCTTCCAAGAATTACGACTACACCACTTCCGATGCTACCAGCAGTTCCAACTATAAATACGTCAACAAGAATACCATCACTTCTGCTTCCGGCATAAGCACCACGCTTTCCAGCACGAAGGACCAAAATTTTTTCCTTTACTTTGCGAATGCTGGATTCACCAAGTAAAAACACGCTATTTTGGCGAAAACCATAGGAAAACAAAAACTCTCTCGGTCATGTACGCTAAGTACACTCCCGTCGAGAGTTTTTTAATTTTCCGTCGGTTTTCATCCAAACTAGCGTGTTTTTATAAATGCGGAGTGCGGAGTGCGGAACGCGGAACGCGGAACGACCCCGCTCGATGAACTCGCTCACAAGGAGAGATATTAATTTAAAAATCCTTAACGCTCCCGTAAGGGAGTAGTTAACGCAAAATGCACAAGTTTGCATTTTGCATTAAAAAAGACAAGCCATCGCTTGCCTTTTTTGTGATGTAGGTCGCTAAAAAGTAAGAAAAGAAAAATTATTTAAACCACGATTTTTAGATGAAAGACGAAGGAAAGATAAAAGTTCCACGATGGGAGTTTACTTCCCGTAAATGACCGAGTGGAGCTTTTGTTTTTCCAAAGTATTTCGCTAAAAAGCGTGGTTTAAAATTTACTCTTTACAACCGTTTACTTTTGTGCTATAATACATTTGAAGGTAGCCGATGATGCGGAACCCTGACTACGAAAAGGGCTTACGGAGTCTAGCTCATAATGTCAAGCCCCCCGGGATAATTCCTGACGCTAGGGGAAGACAAAAGGGAGCAGCAGTTCGCCCACCTGCACATATGCGGGTTAGTTATTCTCGGTACCTTCTATTGAGCGACTATTAGGTCGCTCTTTTTTTGTTCTTTTAATTATTGTTTAACTCTATCTTTTTATAATTATTATGTTATAATATTTGCATAGGAGAATAATTATGCGACTACTTCTTGTTGAAGACGAACGTGCTTTATCACACGCATTAGTTAATATGTTCGAAAAGGAAAAAATCGACGTCACCGCTTGTTATGATGGAGCAGACGGCTTAGAATACGCTTTGACGGGTGCATTTGACGTCATACTTCTTGACGTCCTTATGCCCAAAATGAACGGCTTTGACGTGCTAAAAGAAATACGCAAAAACAAAATAACTACCCCCGTCCTTATGCTTACCGCACTTTCCGGAGAGAGCGACAAGGTTAAAGGGTTGGACCTTGGAGCAGATGATTATCTTGCCAAGCCTTTCGGATTTGGCGAACTTATGGCTAGAGTTAGAGCCTTGCTACGTAGGGGACAAAGTACGCTTATAATAGATAATCGCTTGTCATACGGCAATGCTGAGTTGGACGTTAAGAACTCTGTGCTAAGAGCAAACGGCAAGGAAGTACAACTTTCTGCAAAAGAACTTGGTATCGTAAAATTCTTCTTTGAAAGAAGTGATTTTGTAGGTAGCAAAGAAGAAATAATAAATAGGGTATGGGGCTTGGATGGAGACTTCCTTTCCAATAATTTGGAAGTTTACGTTTCCTTCATACGCAAAAAACTCAACTTTGTGGATGCCGATTTCACCATAGAATCACTGCGTGGAATCGGTTATAAACTAACCAAAAAATAGCATGAAAATCGACCTTATAAAAAGACTAAAACTTTCCTTTGTCTTCACTTGCGTTATAGTCGTAAGCATATTGCTGGCGGTACTTTTTTCTGTGCTTTGGTTCATAAACTTCCGTAACGCAGTAAGGGAAATTGATGTTGCCATAGAGCGTATGCTCATCTTTAACGAATACAACGTTTCCTTCCCGCCGTCACTCCCGGACGACGACCCGGAAAGCTACGATGAAGCCAACTCGCTTTATGCTAAAATAGTTATCTTTTCCACATCTAAAGACGGCGAAATAGATTACCAAAAGTTCCACAACAGTTACCCATATCTAGCAGAAGTTGAAGGACAAGAAGAAGTGCTGGAAAGGGCTGTAACCGCATCGGAAGGCGGTGGAAAGGGCTTTGAAAAGGACTTCCGTTTTTATAGGGTAGCATCAAGAAAAGTTGCTGACGGACGCACCAATTACGCCTTTTATGATTTCTCTACGGAGAGAATATTGTATTTGCGTTCGGCGTTTTGGTACTTAATGGCGTTTGTGTTTGCAATAGTAGCGGTGGGGCTACTTGCCTACCTTCTTTCCGAAAGGGTGCTGGACCCGGTTAAAGCAAGCGTGGAAAAGGGCAAGGATTTAATTTCCAACGCATCCCACGAGCTAAAGACACCGCTAACCATAATTAAAGCCAATCTTGGCGTAATACAAAGCGAGCCTAACTCCACCGTAAAGGACAATGAAAAATGGCTCCAAACGATAGAAGAGCAAGTTGAACGCACCAATTCTCTCGTTCTCGATATGCTGGAACTAAGTAGGTTGGATAACTCCGACGTGCTACCAACGGACGAAGTAGACCTTAGTGCGATAGTAACGAGTGCCACTCTTTCCGTGGAAGCACTTTGCTATGAAAAGGAAGTAGTCATCACGGAAAACATAGCAAGCGGAGTAACCGTTCTCGGCTCCAAAGAAAACTTGGAAAGGCTCGTTCTCATCCTTCTTGATAACGCCATAAAATATACGCCGAGCAAGACCGGTGAAGTTAAAGTTTTACTCCAAAGGAGTAAGAAGAACACGATTTTATCCGTAGTAAACAACGGCGAAGGCATAAAAATGGGCGACCTAAAATTCGTATTCGAGCGTTTTTATAAGGGCGACAGAGCAAGAACGCAAGAAACCAACAAGAAGTCTTTTGGGCTTGGGCTTGCCATTGCGAAAACCATCTGTGATAAGCATAAAGCCAAAATCGAGTGTTTTTCCGAGCCCAACAAATATACGGAATTTAGAGTAACCTTCAAGAACAGAAAGGGGTAGATATGAAAGCAGTAATCCAACGAGTAAACCATGCAACGCTTTCCGTAGACGGAGAGTTGATTTCCCAAATAGGCAAAGGTCTTTGCGTATATTTTGGCGTAGAAAAGGGTGACGAAGAAAGTCTTCTTGATTATTATGCAAAAAAGATTTCTCAAATGCG
>JAZNYA010000159.1:0-5411 GCA_045594145.1 Candidatus Stercoripulliclostridium sp.
TGTTTGGATACGTATAGCCTATTGCCAAGTTCTGACTGTGTCATTTTAGACTGCAAGCGTAGTTCTTTTAACTTTTTTGCAAAAGCTTCTTTATTCATATACGTCTCCTAGTTGTTTGTGGATTCATTATACATCATTCCCCTATCATGTTTCAATATCAAATCGGTCAACCTTTGGTTGACTTAACAATATTTTACCCATTATGACAAAAATAAAGCCGAGCGATTACCCGCCCGACAGTAGTTTATATGGTTTAACGACAATTCGAATTATGAAAATGACTGAGTGGAGATTTTTTATATTTGTGAAATAGCTCGCCAAAAGGTGCAGTACTCGTACCCAAGCAACTATCCACGCACTTAAAAACACGCTAGTTTGGATGAGATAGGACGAAAAGAAAAAAACGTACGACAGGAGTTTACTTGGGCGTAAATGACTGAGTACGTTTTTTTATCTTTTCTAACTAGGTCGCCAAAATAGCGTGTTTTTACTTGCTTACGAAGGCACCTTCCGCAATCTCCTTCTTCGGCTTACATTCTAGAATACACTTTGCCGGGCATTTTGATGCACAAAGGCCACAGTTGGTACATTTGGTGTAGTCGATTATGGGAAGATTATTTTTCATAGTGATTGCTCCGCTGGGGCAGTTTTTAGCACATAAGCCACAGCCTAGGCATCCACGCTTACATACGGCACGAACGTCTTTGCCTTTTTCTTGGGAAGAGCAAGCTACGTAGTATTTGGCGGTAGCCGGTATACGCTTCATAATCTTCTTGGGGCATTGTAGAATACATACACCGCATTGGGTACATTTATCTTGGTTGATGATTGCAACGCCCTTTTTAATATCTATGGCGTGGCTGGGGCAAAGGTTTACGCATCTTGACATACCTATGCAACCCATATAGCAAGCCTTTCTTCCACCGGAAAGCAGTTCTTGGGAAGCACAGTCACCATAGCCTTGATAGTCGTATTTATCTCTACACGCATTACCGCCTACGCAAGCACAAACGACTATGGTTTCTTCGCCCACTTCACCACCATCAAGGAAACCGAGAATCTTCTTTTTGTTATCCTTGGACGTTGCGTTACAAGAGCTTATATCCGCCTTTCCTTCTACCAATGCTTTTGCAAAATCCGCACAGCCTGCGTATCCGCAAGCACCGCAATTGGCACCCGAAAGTAGCATTTCTATTTCTTCTATTCTTTCATCCGTCTTAACTTGGAACTTGATGGAACAAACGGCTATAAGGATGCCGAAAAGGATTGCTATGCCCGTTAGGATTAGTACGGGAAGAAGTATATCTAGTACCATATCTTACCCCCTAAAAACTTAGTCCGCTAAAGGCGGCGAATCCCATTGCGATTATTGATGAGGCAACGAGCGTAATCGGGAATCCCTTGAATCTTTCCGGGATGTCCGCAAGTTCCATTTTTTCACGAATACCTGCAAGGATGAGTATAGCAATAGTGAAGCCGACACCGCTTGCTACGCCGTTGATGAAGGCATAAAGGATATTGCTGTTTGCAAGTTCCGTGACGTTCATTATAGCTACGCCGAGAACGGCACAGTTGGTGGTAATAAGCGGTAGATATACACCGAGAGCGGAATAAAGCGACGGGCTAAACTTCTTTACGAATATTTCCACCAATTGAATTAAGCAAGCAATAACGAGAATAAATACAATCGTCCTAAGGTACTCTATACCCGCCGCCACCAGAGCAAGATTAAGGGCATAGGTTATTACGGAAGCGACGCCCATTACGAATATAACCGCCATACCCATACCAAGAGCGGTATCGGTCTTACGGCTTACTCCCAAGAAGGGACAAATACCCAAGAAGCGTGACAACACGAAGTTATTGACAAATACGGCGTTTATAACGAGTAGAATAACGTAAGGCATTATTTGTCACCCCCTATTGCACCACTGCGTCTGGCTTGCTCTTCATCATCTTGAGCCTTAAGTAGCGGGTTGGTTTCTTGTATGTATTTGCGGTGCTTATAATTATGTACAACCTTTTCTATTTCGCCTACTACAAGGTTATATAGTACCATCAATAGACCGAATACCATAAATCCACCGGCGGGCAAAATGAAGATAGTCATCTTTATGTTTTGCATAAACGGCACGAATAGTCCGAAGAAAGTACCTGCACCAAAGAACTCTCTAAAGAGTCCCATAAGGGTTAAGCTCATGGTAAAGCCCAAACCGATGCCCAAACCGTCCATTACGGAAGGAAGCAAAGGGTTAAGTGACGAGAAGCTTTCCGCACGAGCAAGCAGTATACAGTTAACTACTATGAGCGACAGGAACAGTCCCATGACGTCGTATATGGCGGGCAAGAACTTTCTCATAACCATTTCTACTATGGTGGAGAAGGTTGCTATAACAAGGATATAGCAAGGTATTCTAACCTTTCTTGGAATAATTTTGCGTAGGAGCGAAATTATAGCGTTGGAGCAAACCAATACGAAGGTGGTAGCAAGTCCCATATAGAGTCCGTTAAGACCGGAAGTGGTAACTGCAAGCGTAGGACAAGTACCAAGCACCAAACGGAAGGTTGCGTTGTCTTTTATTATACCGTGAGTTAGCGGTTCAAGAGTATCTTTAACTTTTTGTCTCATTATACGTTCCCCCTAACTACTTTTACGTATGCTCTTACTGCATTAGTAACGGCATCACGAACGCCGTTGCTGGACTTGGTTGCACCGGTATATTTTGCTACTTCTTTATATCCACCCGGCGTAGCACCCATAGCTTCCCCTATTACGAAATCGCTTATGGAGAGAGCTTCATATTGTGCAAGATACTCGTCGGTTAAGGCGTTAGTGCCAAGACCGGGAGTTTCGCCGTGGGAATAAGGAGTTACTTCCACTATGTCATCCCCTTTTATTATGACCAAAAGGGAGATGCCGGTACCGGCTCCATAGCAGTTGGTAGATTTGCTTAGTATAACTACGGCTCCGTCTTCCGCTTTGAACATATTAAGGATTTCCGCCTTTTCTATGTTATCGTAGGAAGAGAAGTCGATTACTTCTTCGGTTACGGGAGAAGAATATGCCTTGCCGATTGTTTCCCTTAGCTTTGCTTCTTCATCAACTTGCGTAAAGATATTTATGGTAGCAAGAAGAAGCGAACTTACAAGAGCAATACAAGCAAGTATTATGACGAGTTTTACGCTATCTTTATTAACGGATATCTTAGTCATGAGCTTCCACCCCCTTCTTTTGCTTAGGCGGTTTCTTATAGCCAAAGGGTTTGGGACGGCAAGCCTTATCTATTAACGGTACGAGTAGGTTCATAAGGAGTATGGCAAATGATACGCCTTCGTTCATACCGCCGAATCTTCTAATGAGTATGGTAATTAGACCGGCACCCAAAGAGAATATGATGGTTCCCCAGCGGGTATTGGGAGATGATGCGTAGTCGGTTAACATGAATACCGCACCAAAAAGGATACCACCGGAAAGAAGGTTGGGTAGAATATAGTTCCAACCGCTCTTATAGAATATGAGAGTAAAGAGCGAGCAAGAAACCAAATATACTACGGGAATCTTCCAATCTATAATCTTAAGTGCGATAAGATATATGCCGGCAACTATGATGGCAATAGCACAAACTTCACCGATTGAACCGCCTACGTTACCAAGTAGAAGGTCAAGAAGGCTGGCATCAGCGGTTGTTGCACCGGCTATGGCGTTTGCCTTTATGCTTGCTAGCGGAGTAGCACCGGTGACGTAGTTTGCCTTATCTGTAAAGTCTATAATGAAGCGGAAGCTAAAGAAATCGCCTGCCGTTACCTTTCCGCCTGCATAGTCCAAGGGATTGATGAAAGCCGTCATCTTGGTCGTCCAAGCGAGTAGCAAGAATACACGAGCGGTGGCGGCGGGATTTGCAAAGTTCTTACCTAGTCCGCCAAAGAGCATTTTAACTACCATTATGGCGAATACGGAGCCGACTATGGGAACGTAAAAAGGTGCCGTCGGGGGAAGGTTTAGCCCCACTATCATGCCCGTAACGATGGCACTAGCATCCCAAATAGTAAGCGGTTTTTTGGTAATTACGCAGAAAAGGGCTTCTGCACCTACTGCCGAAAGCACGGCGAGAAGAACTAGGAAAAAGGAATAGAAGCCATAAAGCACTACGCCGGCGATAAGGCAGAAGGACAATGCGATACAAACGTGTATCATTATCCTTCTTGTAGAAAGCGTACTGCCGACGTGCGGAGAAGATGAAACTATAAATCTTTGATTTTCCGACATAACTCTATAATTTCCTTTCTCTTATGAGTTTTTTAGCAAGCCTTTGTGATTGTACCAGCGGACGTTTAGCCGGGCAAACGTAAGCACAGCAACCGCACTCTATGCAAGAAAGCGGATTATAAGGCTTAATTTCTTTAATCATATTCTTTAATACGAGAGCATCCGTCATCATGGGGAGCAGTCCCATGGGGCAAACGCTCGCACAACGGGCACAATTTATGCAAGTTGTGGGGTCAACGGCACGGATTTCATCTTCCGTTAAAAGTAGCAATGCACTACTACCTTTGGTAACAACGGGCATAAAGCTATGTAGAGATACGCCCATCATAGGTCCGCCACTTATAACCTTTTGAACGTCGTCACGATAACCCAAGTAATCGACGATTTCAGTAAACGGCACACCAAAACGCACCCAAATATTTGCAGGACGATTTATGCCTTTGCCGGAAATGGTCATATAGCGACTAAATAGCGGTTTACCAAAAGCACATGCTTCATACATAGCAAGTGCGGTAGAAATATTAAGAACGATAAAGCCAAGGTCGCTGGGAAGCCCGCCTTGAGGCACCTTTTGGTGGGCAATGGCATAAATGAGTTGCTTTTCTCCACCTTGTGGATACTTGGTTTTAAGACCGAAAACTTTGATGCTTGCGTCACCTGCGGTAACCTTCATCATTTCTTCTATGGCGTCGGATTTGTTTGCTTCTATGCCAATCCAAATTTCCGGAGCACCAATAGCTTTTGCAAGATAGCGTATGCCTTCCAAGACTTCTTGAGCCTTGTCAATCATAAGGCGATAGTCGGTAGTGATATAAGGCTCACACTCGGAGCCGTTTATGATTAACGCCTTAATGGGATTTTTGTTTTCTAATTTGACGTGAGTTGGGAAAGTAGCCCCGCCCATACCGGCAAGCCCGCACTCTTTACACCTTGCTACGAGTTCTTCTCTAGTGGGGTTAACAAGGGGCGGTAAAAAGTCTTCTTCATATTTACCATCGTTAGCAATGCAAACGTGACGGATACGTTTACCCATAGCGTTTTCACGCAAAACGAAGCCTTCCACGACACCGCTTACGGAACTATGTACGTTACAAGAAACGTAGGAAGAAGCTTCCCCTATTTTCGTACCGACCTTAACGTAATC
>JAZNYA010000160.1:0-5233 GCA_045594145.1 Candidatus Stercoripulliclostridium sp.
CAATTTAAAATATAATATACTTATTCAACTTTTAGATTTTCTCTTAATTTTTGCAAAATTTTGGCTTCCAGCCTAGAAACTTGTACTTGACTAACGCCCAATACTTCCGCCACTTCCGTTTGTGTTTTATCACGAAAATAACGCAAAATGATGATTTTCTTATCCCTTTCCGGCAAGTTTAGTATTAATTCCTTCAAAAGTAGCTTATCCAATTCTTCATCCGGATTCTCATTTGAAGCAATTTTATCTGCCAGCTGGAGCCCTTCGTCTTCGCTTTCCTGGTATATTGATACCGGATATTTTGTTGAATCCAGAATAAAGACGATTTCACTAACTTCCAAATTGAATTTCTGATGTAATTCATCAAGTGTTGGACTAACTCCCGTCATTAAACGAAAATCGTCAATATATTTGTTTATTTCCAATGCTTGTGACTTCGTGGAACGACTTACTTTAATTGCCCCGTCGTCACGAATAAATCGCTTAATTTCACCGGCAATCATAGGTACGGCGTAAGTGGAAAATTTTACGCCGTAATCGGTATTAAAATTATTTATAGCTTTAATTAGCCCAAGCGTACCTAGTTGCAAAAGGTCTTCATAATCAATTAACTTATTTTTATAACGCCTAACGATGCTCTTTATTAGTGGAAGGTTTTCTGATATCAATTTTTCCTTTGCTTCATTAGAGCCTTCTTTTGCTAGGATAATTAAGCGTAGCGTTTCTTCTTGATTAAGCATTAGGCAAGTTTTTTAGTCATTTTAACGGAAGTTCCTTCGCCTAAAACCGAAGAAACGTCTAAGCTATCCATAAAGCTTTTCATAATAGTAAATCCAAGTCCCGACCTTTCTTCATCAGCTTTTGTAGTAAAGAAATCTTTTAGTGCTTCCGCAACCGATGGTATCCCCTTTCCGTAGTCACATACGATTACGGTCAATAGGTCGTCTTCAATTTTTGCTGAAATTTCTATAATTCCGCTAGAGTTGCCTTCATAGCCATGAACTATAGCATTGGTAACCGCTTCGCTTATTGCGGTTTTAACGTCGGCAATTGTTTCAAGTGAAGGATTTTTCCTACTGCAATAGGCTCCGACGGTACTTCTCAAAAAACTTTCATTTACGCTTAATGCATTTACTTTTACGTTCAAAATATCCATTTTTTCTCCTTAAATTTTGGTTATAATGGTATATAATCCACTAACTTTTAGCACTTTGTCTGCTTCCTTGGAAGGTTTAAAAAAGAATACGGGCACACCCATTTGCTTTAAGAGTTTATATCTACCTAAAATTAGACCGACGGCAGTCGAATCCATAAAAGTAACGTTGCTAAGGTCGAATATGCAACGATTAAATCCGCCTTTATTTATTATACTATCGGCGGCAATTCTTAACTTTGGAGCATTATCATGGTCTATTTCTCCCTGTAACCTAATTGTTAACTTACCATCTTTTAAATCATGAATAATCATACGGCACCTTCCGATTAGGAATTATAACGGCTCATAGGAATAAAAAATTAAACTTTATTTAACATATTTGTCCTAAAATGTAGATAATATAAAAATTACTTTAAATAATAAAAAAATATTCACAAAACTTACACAAATAGGTTATACTATATAATAACTAAGTTATTTTCGGAGTAATTATGAGTAAAAATAAAAGAATATTATCCGTTGTTTTAGTCGTGATAATGGTTATGGTGTGTGCTTTAAGCTTGACCGCATGCCTTACTTTTGAACCGCTCGATGAACTTGATAGCGACGGAAATATGTCCAATTCCAATACGGATAATTCCAATTTACCTACCGAAGGTAGTACCGGAAACAGTTACGACGTAACAACGCAAGTTGGTACGCCTTCAAATACTGCCAACTCGCTTACAGAAGTTGTAGCAGCAATACAAACTTCCGTAGTAATAATAAACACCGACGTAGGAGCCGGCAGTGGCGTCATATATGGTAAAGTTACCGGTGAAGATGCTTCCATGATAGTTACTTGCTGTCACGTTATAGATGGAGCCAGCGAAATTAAGGTTACCATCAACGATGCAGACCTTGATAGCGATAACGATAAGATACTAAATGCGACCATAATCGGTATGGACGACGAAAGCGACCTTGCCGTACTAAAAATTAGCGGTACCGATTATAATTACGTTGAACTACGTAACACCGATGAAGCCCCTATCGTTCTTGCAGAAACAGCGATTGCTATAGGTAATCCCCTTGGTGCCGGTATAAGCGTAACTGTTGGCCACATTAGCGGAATATCTAAAACTATTAATATGGATGGCGTCAAGATGACTCTTCTACAAACCGATGCTGCTGTTAATAGCGGTAACTCCGGTGGTGCATTGTTTGATTCCGAAGGTTATTTGATTGGCATAGTTAACGCAAAATCTACCGGAGATTCCGTTGAAGGTATGGGTTATGCTATTCCTATTTATGACGTAATTAGCATTTCCAACTCTTTCATCAAGACGGCAGGCAGTGCAAAATTCAATGGGTTAGGTTACGTTGAAGGCAAAATCCGCCTAGGCGTTACGGTAATTACTTCAGAAAGAGATTATCTCGCAAACAAGAAGAACACTATCCATATTAATGAAACTCAACGTCTACCTGCGGTTGATACCTTCTATTATTGCGTTTCTGCAGTAAATGATTATGGTAGCATAGCAATTAGTGATACGAACGACCAAATTTATCCTTCTACTACTTCAAACTTATTATTCATAACCGCCCTTACGTATACGGAAAACGGTCAAAGTGTAAAGAAAAATTTTAACGATAATTTCGAACTTTCCACTTTCCTTAAAGATGCAAAAGTCGGCGACGTAGTTACCTTGCATATGTTGGAGCAAGTAGAAACCGTAAGTGGCTCGTTCTTATCCGGATATACTTCCACTTATACTTATCGCACCTTCAACGTTAACATAACGCTACAACAATACGTTTACGGCTACAAGGGTTAAAATTATATTACAAAAAAGAAAACCACTCAATCGAGTGGTTTTTTAATGATTATTTTCTATTGTACTTTTCAAATTTTAAATAATTTTTTTCAAATTTTTTCACCTTTCTTTCCATTTCTCTTACGGATTTAATCCTAATAAACAATGCGAATAGTCCTAGTAAAACGCCCAACAAGCCAACGACAAGAACACCGCCAAAGAGATAATTCAAAACGTAACTCAAGTCCAAGCCTTTTGACTTAATTACTGCAAAGAAAGCAATTAAAACAGCTCCTAAAATTATAAGAAGTACCGACCTTAGTCCGCCCTTTTCATTGCTTAATGCACTTGACAAGCTAACACTAATTATAAATCCTAAAAGAGAAACGCCCATACCGATTAGTAAGAAAGCGTCTAGTCTTAGGAAAACCTTGCTAACCACGAATTCAAGCTCTGTAAAATCTATAATTCCATGTAATGCGGAAATATAATTTATGGCTAAAAATCCTAAAAAAGCCACGAGTGCAATAAAATAAGCAAGACTTGATAAAGTAACAAGTCCTTTAGAAAAAGCATTTATTCTATTGAATGAATGTCTGTTTGCCATATTTCTATTATACCCTATACGCAAAAAAAGTCAATATTCCATTTGAAATCAGTTTCTTAATGATTTAGCATGAAAATAGCACCATATATTGGAGCTATTTATCGTTAATTATTAGCTATATGCAAGTATCATATGATTACTACTTTATCGAATTAATAAAATTAATACCGTCCAACGAGTTCATCTAAAGAAATTTCCAGAAAATCAGCCATTTTTATACAATCTGCTATATTGGGAATATTTATATTATTTTCCCAATAACTAATAGCAGCATGAGTTACGCCAATCGCTTTTGCTAATTCCGTTTGACTCAAGTTGGCTTGCTGCCTATTTACTTTAATACTCATTCCTATGTCACAATTACTTTTCTTCATATCAATATTATGTAAGAAAACTTACATAAATACTTGACTTGTAAGAATACTTACAATATAATTAAATTAAATTTTATATATGGTTTTACAAAGGAGGAATTTTAGCATGAAAGCATTATTACATATAATGACTCGTATTACTTTACATACTCTAGCCTCTTTAATTGCTGTGATAGTGTGTGGTTTAGTTGGTTATTTAGCATTTGTTCTTATAGGATTCCTAGTATCTCTTATCGGCCTTGAAATGAATATATTGAACTGGATTATGTATATATTAATTACTATACTATCAAGTGTTATTGCTTTTGCTATTGGTATAATAGGTCCCATTACTAAAAAATATAAAAGAGAACACAAATTACCCAAAATTAGACCATGGATGTTATATTTAGTAAGTCTAATTTATGTGGTGATTATTATTTTAGCATTAAATAAATTAATTGAATCGATTAACGCTGTAGATAATTTGCCAGTTTTATCAAACGATGAGGGCGATCCATTAACATATTATCTAGCAAGTCCAATTGTTCCATTATGTGTTACAGCATTTTATATTATATTTTTTGTTACTTCTATCCTAAATATCTCTATGAATAAATGCGCGAAATGCGGATATGTAAATTGCTTTATTAAGGTTGGAGAATCAAGCCATAATTATAAGCATGGAACAGATTATAAATATGATAGTTACGATAATAATTACAATCACTATACTTCTAGTGGAACCCATATTGGAACTGTTAGTGGTTATGGTGGATCATATATTTCACAAGAAAGGAAAATTACCAAAGAAACTTGGGATTCTTACTACGAGTGTTATCATTGTAACAATGAAGACACAGTTAGCGAAAGTAAAGTAACAAAAGAGGAATGGCATAAACCTCGTAGTGAAAAGAAATGGTGGAAAGACTAAATTTTGTTTACCAAATCACCAATTGAACGATACCCCATAAATTGAACGATTTATATTTTACGGCTAAAAACAAAAAAGGCTTGCAAGGACGAAAACCATCCCGGCAAGCCTGCATTTTTGCTATATAACCTATGAAAAAGGGCAAAACGCCCTTATTTTTGCAATAAAAAGCCATAATACCGATTATAAATGAAAAAACACAATCTTTTGATTGTGTTTTTTCTGGTGGGCAGGGGTGGATTCGAACCACCGAAGGAACTTCCGGCAGATTTACAGTCTGCTCCATTTGGCCACTCTGGAACCTACCCATATATTCAGTTGTGCGGATAACTCTCTTTGGAGCCGGCTATCGGAATCGAACCAACAACCTGCTGATTACAAATCAGC
>JAZNYA010000161.1:0-5148 GCA_045594145.1 Candidatus Stercoripulliclostridium sp.
TTGAGGACATACTCTGTGGTAAACCGCAAAAGGAGGCTGGCTATGGAAAACATTTACGCGGACATCGCCGCCCGAACAGGGGGCAATATCTATATCGGCGTGGTAGGTCCGGTACGTACCGGCAAGTCCACACTTATCAAAAGAATAATGGAGGAATTGGTCATCCCCGGCATCAGCGACCCCTACCGGATAGAACGAGCAAAGGATGAACTCCCCCAAAGCGGCTCAGGCAGAACAATTATGACCAGCGAGCCGAAATTTGTACCGGAGGAGGCGGTGGAAATATCCCCCGACGGAACTGCCAAGCTTCGGGTGCGCATGATTGATACGGTGGGATATATGGTAGACGGTGCCGTGGGTTCGGAAGAGGATGGCGAACCCAGAATGGTAACCACTCCGTGGTATGATTACGAAATCCCCATGACAGAAGCCGCTGAGCTGGGTACGAAAAAGGTTATGGATGCATATACATTTGTTGTCTTCCGTCATTTCACGTCTGCAAGGACAATATCCGCCCCTTGCCTTTAAGCCGTCCTTTATCATTTTTACTATTTCTGCGTTTTCGTTTAGTCTTACTTTGCTCATTTTAATCCTTCCTTTCGAGCATGGAGTTTTGCTCCATTTCTACGTGTGCTTTGGGTAGACTCCATCTATAATGGGTGGCGAGTATGCGGATGATTATAACAAGTGCCATGCCAACGAGCGATGGTAGCCATATATCTTGGAAATAGAGTCTAATGACGTAATAGGCAACGGCTCCAACTATAGATGCGATTGCATATACGTGTTTTTTGAATATATAGGGAGTGCTTGCGGTCAAGATATCTCTGAATACGCCACCGCCAACGCCACTTAGTACGCCAAGAAGTATTGCCAATAGGGGATTGGTGGATACGCCTTCTGCAAAAGCGATTTCCGTTCCGATTACGGAGAAAGCTCCAAGGCCGATGGCATCGAATATATTGTTGATTTTATCAACTTTTAGGCTGACGCCATTGAATTTTTTGCCAAGGATACAAGCGACTATGAAGGCAACCAAAGCCGTTCCGAGTGCAACGAATAAGATGGGGTAATTGTTGAATATGCGTGGGGGATTGTGTCCGATGATAATATCTCTTAAGATACCGCCACCAACTGCCGTTATAGCACCCAAAAATACTACGCCGAATACGTCCAGGCGAGCCTTAATAGCACAAAATGCACCCGATATACTAAAGGCGATTGTGCCAAGAATTTCAAGTACTAAAAGAACAATTTCCGTTACGTCCATAATAGACCCTTCGTTAAGATTCTAAAGCATTATAGCACATAGGTCGTGCTATCGCAAGCGATAGCATTACTTTTTCTTTAGGCACTTATCAATCCATTTTTGGAGCTTATTACGCTCCCCGGTTCCCTTTTTGAAAGTGTAGGAATTGCGGTAGGTGAGTAGGCGAGAATATTCTTCCAAAGTAATTTCTATGCAACAGCCGTGCTTGAAGCCATAGGGGAAGGAAAAGTTTTTGTCCGCTCTTTTGAAGTCTACGTCACCGGGCGAAGAAGACAAAAACGGAACGTAACCCATCTTGCTTTTTTTGCATCCAAAGTAATCCAGCATCAAGCACCATTTTCCGTCCGGAAGCACGTAGGTGGTGGGGCCTTCGTAGGCTCCGGGCTTTTTTAAAGATTGCATTATGCTTTCGAATTTTTCGTCGTTTTCATAAGGTCCCCAAAGGTTCTTGCTCGTTGCGTGCATGTTGCCGGAAGGGTTATGAGCGTTTTTATAAAACAAGTGGTATGTATCCCCAAACTTGCGTATATGGCTATCTAAAATCTCAGTTTCCTTGTCAAAGAAAAGTTTTGGTTCCGTGAAGGTTACAAAGTCTTTGGTGGTGGAAGCGTATATGGACATATGCTCGTAATCGCTTTCTTTTACCGTGGACCCCCAGTGGAGCAGGTATTCGCCGGTATCCTTTTCGTAGTATATTTCCGGAGCCCACATGCAACCAAAGTCATCACGCCCAAAGTGTTGCAAAACTTCTTCGGAAAAGTTAACCAAGTCTTTTGTGAACCACATCCTAAGGCACTTGCTTCCGTTGTGGTTTATGTCCTTCCAATCCAGCCTTAATTCTTCGTCGTAGCGGTTGGCAACGCAAAGGTCGGTGGTAACAATGACGAAAGAGCCGTCGCTCAACCTTGCCATTTCTATATCTCTCGTACCACGTTCGCCAAGGGTGGCAATGAGCATGGGGTTGCCGTCGTTAACCGCCTTAAAATGATATCCGTCCTTGGAAATTGCAAAGTATACGGCTTCGCCATCGGGGGTGATTTTTTCCTTAAAGTGAGCAAAAAGATAGGGCATAACGTACTCCTTAAAATTATCTAATGAAATTATAAAGCATATTTGTTAAAAAGTAAATATGGAATATTGCCTGCGGTCTAAATTTATGTTAAAATAAATTTGTTAAAGGAGTAGGGTTATATGTCCAAAAAACGCAACGCATTTTTCATCATTTTTCTAATTGCACTTTTCGCCATGACGGCAGTCTTGGTTTATGAGTCTTGTTTGCCGGCAAAGGTTTCCGGCGAGCATAGTGGAGCGGTTGGCGGAGCAGTTTTGGACGTAACGGAAAAAATAGAAGGAGCAGTAGGTGGCGATAAGGAAAACGGCGAGCCTACGCTAAGTGAACAAATAAAGGCGAATTTTGGCGAATTTAGTCGATTTATAAGAAAAGGCATAGGGCATTTTGGAGCCTTTTTAGCTCTGGCGATATGCGGAACGATAGCTTTCATGCTAAGTGATATGAAGCGTTTTTCCGCAATTCTTCTCACGCTCATATACGGCTTATTCGTCGCCGTTTTAACGGAAGCCTTGCAACTCATCACTCCCGGCAGGGCGGGAGCCACCGACGACGTACTTCTCGACTTTTTCGGCTACGTTGTGGGAGCGGTAGTTACGCTTGTCGGCTACTTAATAACGTACTTTATAAAACGCAATAATCGGAGAAAAATATGAGTGACGAATTATTAAATTTACATCTTGAAGATACGGAGTGGGAGTTTACGTATACCGACCACGTTAGAGATATCGTTAGGGCGATTGTGGTTGATGACGATGGCTTTTTCTATTTCGTCAGAGCGGATAGGGATGATATTTTCGGCAAAGCGATAGTCATAGAAACTTCCGGTGGCGGAGTGGAAAAGGGCGAAGATTTGGAAAGTGCAATTAAGCGTGAACTACGTGAAGAATTGGGTGCAGTCGTTGACGTAATACGCAAAATAGGTGTGGTTGAAGATTATTATAACCTTATCCACCGCCAAAACGTAAACAACTATTATCTTTGCAAGGTCAAGTCTTTTATCGACAAAGAGCTAACCGATGACGAGCGTGATTTATATCATTTGACGACTTTAAAGCTAACCTATGAAGAAGCACTTTTAGAGTATGAAAAGTGCCGTGATAGTATGCTTGGACGCATAATCGGCAATAGGGAAGTGCCGATTTTGGAGTTCGTTAAAGGCATAAAAGGAGTTTGACGTGCAAAAATTTGATTTAGCCGATTTAACGACAAAATATTATGATAAAGTAGATGAAAACGTAGTCGAACTAAAGAGTGCGTTCATTGGGCTATGCTCGGAAGCCGATAGATATTTTAAGACGACGTTGGGCATAAATTTGAGCGAAGAAATTACGGAATTTATGAGCGAAAAGTTCATAAAAATTTTCCCTTGCCTTGCTAGTATCACGTTGGAGCAATTTGAACAATTAAGGTGCGTTTTCGACCAAATAAGAGACGTAAATGCCCATTTATTCCTTAATAAACCCATATTAATTCCTAGAGAATTAAGCGATTATTTGCGGTCTATTGCGACGCCTAAGTACCCGATTTCTATTGACGGGGAGCTTACCATGTACGGCATGATTTACGTTCTTAACTTCATCTGCCACCGATATCAAACTTGGCCGTTTGCGTGCAATGTAATAACCAGCAAGTACTTTTCCAACGTGCGTACAAAGAAGCTTAATCAAGAAGCACTTGTAGATATGTGGGGACACCTAAAGACTTTTTGTGCGAGTGGTAAGCCGATATTGGTTTCAACAGACGACATGGATAAAAGTGAAGTTTTGTCCATTAACGATGCTTGCAAAAAGCACCTAACTAATATATTTTTCGGGTTGGAAAAAGGAATATGGGGAAGTAAAACTTCCAGTCCCAAAGAACCGCCGTTTAGTTATTTGATAAGGAATAATAAGCCTTTTGCAGACAATAAAAATCTTTCCAAGAAGCTTGTGCGTTTGCGTAACGCATGGTTTCATGGCTCGGCTATATTTGATGAAGTTCACGATAAAAACGGAGCGTATACGTATTCTTTAGAATATATATTCCATACTTTGTTAAAATTAAAAAGAGTGCTAACGGAAGATGAAAGGTATGCTTACGTCGTTGACTTGATTTCCGAGTTCGGCAAAGTAATGGTGGACTTTTACGTTTTACGCATAATAGAAATTTCCTATAAACTATTCGACAAGAGCTTACTTACGGAAGATAAGATTGATTCCAGAATAGACGGCGTTACCGCTATGGTGGCAAGACTGGAGAAGGTTGACCCAAAGTTTTTCGAGATGGCTATGGAATTAAACGGCGAAGATATACTAAAGTTTAGTATGCAACCATCAAGATTTCTAGACGGCGTATTTAGAAAGACGGTAGTAAAGAAGGTTAAGATACTAAAAGTACGCTCTAATTCCGAGTTAACGATAGGGGATTTTCGCTCTAATAGGAAGGAAGTAGCGTTTGCACTTGTCAACTTGGACAATAAATATCTAAACAAAATAAACGGCATATCCCCCAAAAAGCTACAAAGACAAAAAGAGAAAAACTATTCCCCCAAAATATGTATTTATAACGTAAACTTAGATTAGATAGTAACAACTTGCGTACCGACTAACTAAAGTTAGGTCGGCGTGCTCCGCCGATTAGCGGTACAAAAAGAAAAGACGAACTTAATAGTCCGTCTTTTCTTTTGGTGCCGCTGATCGGGGTCGAACCGATACGATGTTGCCATCGAGGGATTTTAAGTCCCTTGCGTCTGCCTATTCCGCCACAGTGGCGAGCATTAGTATTTTAGTACATCACAATATAAAAGTCAACTAACCTTTGCAAATTT
>JAZNYA010000162.1:0-4154 GCA_045594145.1 Candidatus Stercoripulliclostridium sp.
GAGTCGTTACCGCCATTATAGAAGAAATAACGTACGTTATACTTTTTGAAAACTTCCAAAATTCTCTTATAATCGGTTTCGTCAACAGATGCATCTTTGAGTTTATATCTAACGGAACCTAGGCTTGAAGAAGGAGTATTCTTTAGGAGAAGAAGTTCTTCCATATCTTCTTTGCCGATATCGTAAAAGTTTTCTTCTAGTATACCTTTAATACCATGAGCTGCACCATAAACAGCAGTGATATTCTTTTGTTCTAATGCTTCGATAAAAACACCAGCTGCACTAGCGTTAATAACTGAAGTGGGGCCACCTGATTGACCAAACATACATGCGCCTACTAAATTTTTCATATTGTAATCTCCTTTCGTGATGTTTTTTAGTGTGCTAATCTTGTTGCTATTTCTAGCATTTCTTTATTAAATTCTTTCTTTATTTCCAAAGCTTCATCAATTGGCAAATCTATTATCTTATTACGCTTTATGCCAATAACCTTGGAAACTTTACTATCGTTATAAAGTAATTCAACGGCTCTATCTGCACAGCGTGCTGCAAGTACTCTATCTTGCATGGAAGGCGTGCCACCACGTTGAATATAACCAAGTTTTACTGTTCTTATAGTTATGCCGGTGCGTTCTGAAATTTCTTTCTTTAAATCTTGGCAATTACCTACGCCTTCGGCTAAAACTATAATATCGGAAATTTTTCCTTTAATAATATTGTTCTTCATCTTTTGACATATCTTATCAAGGTCAAAAGGAAGCTCCGGAACTAAAATGCTCTCTGCTCCGCCTGCAATACCGGAATATAATGCGATATCACCACAATGTCTTCCCATAACTTCTATTATGCAAGCACGGTCGTGAGAAGTCATTGTATCTCTAATGTTATTCATTGCATCAAGAACGGTATTAACTGCAGTATCAAAACCTAACGTATAATCGGTATATCCTAAGTCGTTATCGATGGTTCCGGGGATACCCATACAAACTATGCCGTGTTTGTTGGATAAATCTCTCATACCCCTAAACGAACCGTCTCCGCCTATTACTACAAGGCCTTCTATTCCATATGCATTTAGAACGTCCGCACCCTTTTTAATGCCTTCTTCGGTATTAAACTCAGGGCATCTTGCAGTTTTCAAAATCGTACCGCCCTTTTGAACCGTATCGGAAACCGAACGTGCGTCCATGCGATAAAGATGTCCATTTATAAGACCGTGATATCCACGCTCTACGCCATAAACTTCCATGCCCCTACTACATGCACAACGTACAACTCCCCTTATTGCTGCGTTCATCCCGGGAGCATCGCCACCACTTGTAAGTACTGCTATTTTTCTCATTAACGTCTCCTTACTTTCTCAATTGGCCATTGCCCTTAACAACATATTTTACACTTGTTAATTCTTTTAGACCTATAGGACCACGAACGTGTAATTTTTGCGTACTAATTCCCATTTCTGCACCTAAACCAAGTTCAAAACCATCGGTAAAGCGAGTGGAAGTGTTTACGTAAACCGCAGAGCTATCTACTTCCTTCGTGAACTTTTCAATTTCCGTTTCGTCTTTGGTAAGAATACAGTCGCTGTGATTTGTACCATAGCGATTAACGTGGGCAATAGCCTTTTCTACGCCGTCAATAAGTTTGATTTTAATAATCATATCGTCATATTCACGAGCGAATTCATCTTCTCCAACCAAATTAACGTCGCTATAGATTGCTTTAACTTCTTCCGTTCCGTTTAGGGTAACGCCTGCATTTTTAAGTGCTTGACAGACGATGGGAATAAACTCATTTGCAACTTTATTATCTACAAGCAACGTTTCTAATGCGTTGCAAGTGGACGGACGTTGGGTTTTAGCATTTAAAATGATGGGAATAGCCATTTCCAAATCCGCACTAGGTGCGACGTAAATATGGCAATTTCCACCGGCAGATGCTATTACGGGCATAGTAGCGTTGGCAAGAACAACCTTCTTTAATCCTTCTCCGCCACGGGGAATAACAACGTCGATATACTTGTTTTCACGGAGCATTTCTGCTGTTGCTTCCCTATCTTGACTTTCTATTAGCCCTACTAGGTCGGGAGAAATTCCATTTTCTTCCAAAGCTATCTTTATGCAACTAACAAGCATTCCTACGCTAAATACGCTCTCACGACTTCCACGTAGTATTACGCCGTTACCACTCTTAATGCAAAGAGCCGCTGCATCTATAGATACGTTAGGACGGGCTTCAAAAATAATACCTATTACTCCTAACGGAGCACGCACTCTCTTTACGGCAAGGCCGTTGGGTAAAACGTAATCTTCTACTATTTCACCAACGGGGTCGGGTAGAGCAATAATTGCATCCAGCCCTTCCGCCATTTGATTTATGCGTTGTTCGTTTAGAGCAAGTCTATCCATAAAAGCCGCATTTCTTCCGTTTTGCTCGGCTTTTTCTAGGTCTTTTTTGTTTGCTGCCAATATTTCTTCACTCTTTTCAAGCATAAGTTCTTTTGCTCTCAAAAGAACTCTGTTTTTTACTTCCGTAGATACTCCTGCAAAAGTGTTAGCTTGAAGTTTGGCACGCTCACAAATATCTTTGACTGACATATTATTCATCTTCTTCGGGTTCAGGTAGAATTGCGTTGTGGTATACGTTTTGAACGTCGTCGAGTTCTTCGAGAAGGTTAATCATCTTTTCTACGGATGCAAGATGTCCTTCAGGATCAACTTCGTTATCGGGAATCATATCTACTTGAGCTGAAAGAACGCTTATTCCGCTTGCCTTTAAAGCATCGGATACGCTATACAAATCTGAAGGAGTAGTATAGATTTCGAATACATCGTCTGCTGCTTCAATATCTTCGGCACCTGCATCGAGAGCAAGCATCATGAGTTCGTCTTCGTCCATGTTCTTTTCTGCAATAATAACGCCTTTTTTCTTAAACATGAAGGAAACACAACCGGTTTGTCCCATAGAACCACCATACTTATCAAACAAGTGTCTAACGTCACCTGCAGTACGATTCTTGTTATCCGTAAGAGTTTCTACTATAACGGCAACACCGCCTGCACCATAGCCTTCATAGGTCATTTCTTCGTAGTTTACGGAACCAAGTTCACCACTTGCCTTCTTTATAGAACGATTGATGGTATCGTTAGGCATGTTGTTTTGCTTTGCCTTTGCGATAACGTCACGAAGTTTGCTGTTAAGAGCCGGATCGGGTCCGCCGGCTTTAACTGCAACTGCTATTTCTCTACCTATCTTGGTAAAAATGCTACCCCTAGCAGCATCGGTTTTACCTTTCTTAATTTTAATGTTAGCCCATTTGGAATGTCCTGACATAATTATCTCCTAAAAGTTTATTTTTGAAGTTTATCCGCCACGGCACTAAGCACGATTGATGCACTTACACCTGCATTTAAACTTTCTATCTTGTTGCCATACATCGGTATAGCAAGTACTTTATCCGCCCTTTCACGCATTTCCTTACTTACTCCATGGGCTTCCGAGCCAACGACTAAAGCAAGGGGCGTTTCCGGTACGTAGTCAAATACGTTTTCACCGCCCATATCCAGAACGGCTACTTTATATTCCGCAAGCACGTCGCATGCGCCCGCGTAAGAAAAAGGAACTATATTCGCATGATAAACTCCACCCATAGTAGAACGAACGACTTTGGGAGAGTATGGGTCAACGCAGTTTATGGTAATAAAATCTTCTACTCCCATGGCAACTGCGGTCCTAATTATAGTACCCATATTCCCTGCGTCCGAAACGCCATCTAATACCATTACTATGTTAGAAGTTATCTCCTTTTTTTTAGGAATTGGACAAACTGCCAAAATCCCTTGCGACGTAACGGTATCGGTAAGTTTTTCAAAAACGAAATCTGCAACCAAAGTCGGCTCTATGCCTAATTTTTCCGCAATAGGCAATAGAGTCGATTCTTTTGACTGTGCAATATATAGTTCGCTAGCAAATCCTAGTGGCATATCGCTCACTAGGTTGACTCCTTCAACGATAAATAGCGAGTGCTTAGCTCTCGCCTTTTTGTCGCCAAGGCTACGAATAACCTTGATTTTTTCGTTTTGTGGAGACGTGATTATCTTCATAAATTGTTAAAGAGCCTTCAAATTCTTGAAGGCTCGAGTTGACTATTTAAT
>JAZNYA010000163.1:0-2844 GCA_045594145.1 Candidatus Stercoripulliclostridium sp.
TTTCCTACGAGATGGGCGCAGTTGCTCACTCCGACGGCGACGTAGTTATCCACGCACTCATAGATGCCCTCTTAGGGGCTATCGGAGAGAGGGATATAGGTACCCTATTCCCCGATAACGACCCGCAATATCTTGATGCAGATAGTGCCTTTATGCTTGCAGAAGTAATGGATATTTGCAGAAGAAAGAATTTTAAAATAATGAGTGTTAACGCCATAGTTATTTTAGAAAAACCCAAGCTTTGCGATTATATCCCGGTTATGAAAGTCAAACTTGCTCGAATAATGGAAATTTCTCCAGAAAACGTCACTATTTCCGCAAAAACCAACGAAGGTGTTGGTGATATCGGCACCGGTTTGGCGGTAGCCGCTTATGCTACGGTAACCGTGCTTTAGTCTTCGATTATACGAGTTTCACATTTGGTTTTTAAAAACTTATCTTTTACCAAAATTGAAGATGCCGTACATCTGTTGTCGCAATTATATAGGCACTCGGCGTCGCATTGTACCACAGCCGGTGCTTCTTGGACGGCATCGTCACTTGCTTCCAATTCGGCAAACGTTTGCTCTAACGCTCCCCCTACTCTTTTCATTTTGGTTGCACATCTACCTTTCTCATCAATGCCTACGATGGTGGCGTTACAACGTGATTTAAGGTTATGAACACAGTTCAAAGTCGTACATTTAAGTTGTTCCATATTTTCTCCTTTTTAGTTAGTATGGACGACTCTTTAAAAAATATTACTATTGACAATTAGCACTTTAAATGGTATGCTATTTGCAACAATAAGGAGTTTACATTATGAAAGTTATATTATTACAAGACGTTAAAGGACACGGCAACAAAGGCGACATCGTCGTAATTAACGACGGATTTGCAAAAAACTTCTTAATCCCCAAGAAAATGGCAGTAGAAGCAACCAAGCAAATGATGAACGAAATCGCTCAAAAAACCGCTAAAGAAGCTCGCATTTTGAAGGAAGAACGTGAAAAAGCCGAAGCAGTTGCTAAAGAATTAAAAGGCATCACCGTAACCATCCTTGCTAAATTCGGTGGTGAAAAGATGTATGGTAGCGTAACCACTCAAGACGTCGCAGATGCTCTCAAGAAGCTAGGATATGACGTAGATAAGAAGAAAATCGTCGTAAAAGATAGCATAAAGTCCGTCGGTGTTTACGATGCAGAAATTAAATTGTATCGTGACGTTAACGCTAAGATTAAAATCAAAATCGAAAAGGCTGAATAATGCCCCTATCAAAAAATCACGGCACTCAAATGAGTGCCGTTTTTTTATCCAACTTCACGTTAAAAATTAAAGCACTCGAAATTCGAGTGCTTTTTTACGAGTGCAAAACACAAGCCACCGTTAAGCGACTTGTGATATATTGCTTTTGAACGTGAAATTAAAACTATTTAACTTCAACTTCTGCGCCTGCAGCCTTAAGCTTAGCAGCGAGTTCTTCAGCAGCGTCCTTGCTGATGCCTTCTTTGATAGCCTTGGGAGCTTCTTCAACCATCTTCTTAGCGTCGATGAGTGATAGTCCGGGGATAGCTTCACGAACAGCCTTGATAACAGCGATCTTGTTGCCGCCTGCTGCCTTAAGTACTACGTCGAATTCGGTCTTTTCTTCTTCAACGGGAGCTGCTTCTGCTGCACCTTGAGCGGGGCCTGCTACTGCAACTGCTGCTGCACTTACGCCAAATTCTTCTTCAAGAGCCTTTACTAAATCTCTAACTTCGAGAACGGTTAGTTCTTTTACTAAATCAACGATTTTTTGAATATCTGCCATTGTTATATTTCTCCTTAATAATTTTTAAAATGAATAGTTTTTTGTGTGATTAGGCATTAGCCTCGCTTTGCTTGTTAGCATAAGCATCAAGTACTCTAGCAAAACCAGCGATGGGCTCGTTGAGTAGTCCAAGTAGTTGTGCGATGAGCGTTTCTTTGGAAGGTAGTTTAGCAAGGTCTTTGCAGCCTTCTACGTCCAAATAGGTTCCGTCTACCATACCGCACTTAAAGCCGAGCTTTTTGGTGGTTGCAGCTTTTGCAGATGCGATTTTAGCAGGAGCGGAGATGTTATCAGTCATTGCGAAAGCAACAGCGGTAGGTCCGTTAAGTGCTTCGTCAAATTGAGTGTAACCAAGTTCATTAAGAGCGATTTTTAGAAGTCTGTTCTTAAGTACTACGTACTTAACACCGTTTGCACGGTATTCGTTACGCAATTCAGTATCTTGAGCAACGGTAAGTCCTTTGTAGTCAACGAGTACGAAAGATTGAGCCTTAGTAATCATTTCCTTAATTTCAGCAACTTGTTTCTCTTTTAGTTCTCTAATTGCTTGTGACATTTTTACCTCCTTTAAGTCTATAAAACAAACTCCGTTCCCAAACGGAAACGGAGCCTAAAAACTACAAACGAATTGTAATCTAATGCCATAGTTTCTTCTGCACACGCTCCCAATAGAGATTTAAGTTTCCACGTGTGGTCTGGGAAGGAATATTATTTAATTCTAGTATATTATATACTCTTAAATTACCTTTGTCAAACGAAATTATGCGTTTTGTTTGTAGGTAACTTTAACACCGGGGCCCATGGTGGAGCTAAGAACTACGCTCTTAAGATAGGTTCCCTTTGCTGCTGCGGGCTTTGCCTTGATGATAGCGTCCATAAGAACGTTCATGTTTTCAAGAAGCTTTTCTTGACCAAAGCTCTTCTTGCCGATGGGGCAGTGGATGATAGCGGTCTTGTCAACACGATATTCAACCTTACCAGCTTTGATGTCTTTGATAGCCTTTGCAACGTCCATGGTAACGGTACCACTCTTGGGGGTAGGCATCAAGCCCTTA
>JAZNYA010000164.1:0-1979 GCA_045594145.1 Candidatus Stercoripulliclostridium sp.
GATGCTGTTCATCATATCTTGCATTTTTTTCTTTTGCTTTCTTTGGGGTATTACGGTCATAACAATCATGATGACGAAGAAAACGCCAAGAATTGCTATCATTACCCAACTATTGCCACCATTTGCACTATCTGCTAATAAATTAAACATAAAAACTCCTTTATTGGTTTTATTCTTAAGTATAATAACACACAAAGCGTGATTTTGCAACACAATTTTTTAATTTTAATGAAACATTAAGGGCTAATCCTACTTTATGCGATAGTCAGCCAACATTTCATTGCGGAAATCAAGAAGTCTATCTTGCCAAATTGCTTCCTTAATTTTTGCAGTCAAACGATGCAAGAAGTGTATATTGTGTATGGAGAGCAATCTTCCGCCCAAAATTTCATCCGTATTTATTAAGTGACGGACGTACGCACGTGAGTAATTGCGACAGCAATAGCAATCACAACCTTCTTCTACGGGGGTGTAATCGTCTTTATAACCGGCGTTTCTTATGGTTAAATCTCCCTTAAACGTCATTGCCGTTCCATTACGTGCAATTCGAGTTGGCAATACGCAGTCGAACATATCGATGCCCCTAATTACGCCTTCAACTATGCAGTCTGCACTACCTACGCCCATCAAATAACGTGGCATATCTTTGGGATAATGTTCTTTTAGCGTATCAAGCATATCATACATTACCGGCTTTTCTTCTCCAACCGACAAACCACCGATTGCGATACCGCATTTAGCATAGGGAATAGTACGCTCTAAACTTTCTTTTCTTAGGTCTGCGTACATGTTGCCTTGTACTATGGGGAAAAGAATTTGATTTTCAGTATCTGCAACCTTATAACAGCGGTCGAGCCACTTTAATGTACGTTCAAGAGCTTCCTTGGACTTTCTATAATTGGTATCAGCTGCCGTACATTCATCAAAAGCCATCATAATATCCGAACCAAGTGCTTTTTGAATTTCGATTGCATCTTCGGGACGCAAGAAATGTTTGGAGCCGTCACGATGGCTATGGAACATAACGCCTTCATCGGTAATTTTACGTAGCGTAGATAAACTAAACACTTGGAATCCGCCGGAATCGGTTAAAATCGGCTTATGCCAATTCATAAACTTATGCAATCCGCCTGCATTTCTAACAATTTCATGACCGGGGCGAAGATATAAGTGATAAGTATTGGAAAGAAGAATTTGGCTTCCTGCTTCCGCAACTTCTTCCGGAGAGAGTGATTTTACGGTACCTAGCGTACCAACGGGCATAAACACGGGCGTTTCTATTACGCCGTGGGGCGTGGTAAATCTACCTATTCTTGCACCCGATTGTTTGCATTCTTTAATGACTTCGTACTTAAACATAAATTTTCCTTATAGTAATATCATGGAGTCGCCAAAACTAAAGAATCTATATCTTTCTTTGACGGCGGTATTGTATATTTCCAATGTTTTATCACGTCCGATAAATGCCGAAACTAACATAATCAAAGTACTTTCCGGCAAGTGGAAGTTTGTAATTAAACCTTTAACAATCTTGAACTTATAGCCTGGATAAATAAAGATTTGGGTATTGCCTTCCCCTGCTTTAACGTATCCGTCTTCTGTGGCAGAACTTTCGAGCGTTCTAACCGAAGTGGTGCCTACGGCAATGACCCTTCTTCCTTCCTTAATCGCAGTGTTTATTGCGTTTGCACTTTCTTCACTAACCTTATAATACTCTTCATGCATTGCATGTTCTAAAATATTATTCGTCTTAACCGGACGGAAGGTGCCGAGTCCTACGTGAAGCAAAACTTCTACTATTTCAACGCCTTTTAACTTAAGTCTTTCTAAAAGTTCTGGCGTAAAATGTAGTCCTGCAGTTGGTGCTGCGGCAGAGCCGTCGTGCTTAGCATAAACCGTTTGATAACGAGTTTTATCTTTGAGCTTTTCCGTTATATATGGTGGCAACGGCATATTGCCGACTCTATCTAATATGTCTT
>JAZNYA010000165.1:0-5346 GCA_045594145.1 Candidatus Stercoripulliclostridium sp.
AGGTTTGCAGGTACGCCTGCAGCTTCCAAGTCTTTATCGGAAAGTTGACGGTGAGTTGTGGTTGCAGGATGTAGTACGCAAGAACGAGAGTCGGCGATATGGGTTACTATTCTAAAAAGCTTAAGTGCTTTTTGGAATTTCATAGCGGCTTCTTTGCCACCCTTGATGCCAAAGCTTACCATACCCGCACAGTAACCGTTATCAAAATACTTTTGAGCACGAGCATAGTCGGGATCGTCTTCGAGACCTGCATATTTTACCCATTCTACTGCATCGCTTGCCTTTAATGCTTTTGCAACGGCAAGTGCGTTTTCACTATGGCGGGGCATTCTTAGGTGTAGCGTATCGATGCCGAGAACGGTTAGGAAGGCGTTCATGGGAGCCATGATTGCACCTAGGTCACGCATTCCGACAACCCTTGCACGAGTAATGAAGCATGCAGAACCAAAATCTTTAGCAAATACCATGCCGTGATAGCTATCATCGGGATTATTGAACAACGGATAACGTGGGTTACCAAGATACTCGAAGTTACCGCCGTCTACTATTAGTCCGCCAACGCTAGTTGCGTGTCCGTCCAGATATTTTGTTGATGCGTGTACTATGACGTTTGCACCATGCTCAAAGGGACGGCAAATATAAGGAGTGGATATGGTATTATCACACATTAAAACCAAGCCGTTTGCCTTTGCAACTTTGCTGAACTTTTCGAAATCTGCAACCTTTCCGGCAGGATTTGCAATGGTTTCGATGAAGATAAACTTGGTGTTATCATCTATTTTAGACTCGATTTCTTCAATAGAAGTATTGTTATCTACAAACCTACAATCGATACCCATTCTGCGAAGGGTAACGTTAAAAAGATTATAAGTTCCGCCGTAGATGTTGGAAGATGCTATGAAGTTATCTCCACTACTTGCTAGGTTTAACACTGCAAGCATGGTAGCACTCATACCGCTAGCGGTACCCAAAGCACCTACGCCACCTTCTAGTGCGTTAATTTTATCTTCTAGACCGGCATTGGTGGGGTTGCCTATTCTCGTATAAAAATATCCTGCTGCTTTAAGGTCAAAAAGGTCGCCCATTGCTTCCGGCGTTTCATATACGTAAGTAGTGCTTTGTACTATGGGAAGCACACGGGGTTCACCGTTTTTGGGGTCGTATCCGGCTTGAACGCATTTGGTATCTAATGATTTCATAAGCATTTCTCCTATCTTTTAACGATAATTTATATCTTTAAGAGCTCTTTCTATTTGACGCTTTTGCTCTTTTTCTTTTAGTACTTGACGTTTGTCGTGTCCTTCCTTACCCTTTGCTACTCCGAGTTCCGCTTTAACCAAAGAGCCCTTTAGGTATAACTTAGTTACGACTAGCGTATATCCTTTTTCCGCAACTTTTTGCTTTAACTTGATAATTTCTTTTTTATGAAGAAGCAATCTACGCATTCGTTTTGCATCGGGATTAAAGTGCGAACCTTTTTCATAAGGCGAAATATGACAACCGGCAAGAAAAATCTCGCCATTTTTAACGATGGCGTAGCTGTCCTTCAAGTTAACGTTGCCACCACGAATACTCTTAACTTCGCTTCCTACGAGCTGTATGCCCGCTTCTACGACGTCTTCTATAAAATAATCGTGATATGCCTTTTTATTGGTCGCAATAACTTTTATCATAATTCACCATAATATAGTATAACATAAGTAAAAAAAAATGGCTATAATATTTATAGCCATTTCCCAATTTATAAGCCTTTATTTTTTCTTATAAGCCCAAGTTGCTCCTTAAGAGATAGAAAACGAAGAAGAGAATAGAGCAAACTAACATGCTAACTGCTATAATAACCGTCCATCTCTTGAATTTTGCTTCCATCGTCTTTGCCTTGTTCTTACCAAAGAAAGATTCAGCTGCACCGGTAATGGCACCGAGATTGTTTTGGTTGCCACTTTGCATCATGACAACTACTATCATACCAACTGCTAGTAGTACCATGAGTACCATAAGAGCTATTAATAATCCACTATAAACATCATACAACATAGGTTATATCTCCTTAATTACATACCGAAAATGCACTCCATTATGAAATGCCTAGTCATTATAGCATAAGAAATGCCCTTAATCAAGTGTTTTTTTGATTTTTATTTTTTATTTATCAACCTTGACTAAACAAAGTTTTTATATTATTATGTATTTATATTATTTTTAGGAGAAAAACAAATGGTTGAAAGTTTTGCAATAATTTACGTTTTAGGTGCTATTATTGCGGCAACTATCATCCTTATGAGCTTAGCATTTCTCTTTAAAGCACTAAAGAGAGCAAAAGCCATAGGTATGGATAAAAAAGTAGTTGCCGAAGCCATCAAAAATAGTGCCATATTCTCTATTGTTCCTTCTATTCCGATTATCATCGGCGTAGGCATCATGATGCAATTCGTAGGCCTTGCAATTCCGTGGATTCGCCTTACCGTTATAGGTGCCCTTCAATACGAAATTCTAGCCCTTGATGCTGCCGGTGGTACCGTTATAGGTGCAAGCGAAACCACTATCGCTACCGCTGTCGTGGTTATGACCATCAGCATCGTATCCGGCCCGCTATTTAACGCTATTTTCTATAAAAAATATCAAACCAAGCTTCTTGAACTACAACAAAAGAACGAACGCAAGATGAACGCCATCACCGGTGCTCTTCTAGGCGGTATGCTCGCAGGTATCATGAGTAGCCTTATCGTTGGCGGTTTCTTCGGCATTGGCAATCCCGTTACCGATGCTAGCGGTATCACCACCTATGGCGAAATCACACTCATCACTCTTGCCGCAAGCGTCGTGCTAACCGGAATTTGTGGTATCATCCTTCTAGTAGGTAAGCAAAAATGGATTGAGTCCTATACTCTTCCCATCAGTATACTCGGTGCTTTGGCCGTTGCTTTCCTATTCGTACCCGTATTCGCTTAAAAGGAGAAAGTAACTATGAGAAAATTCGATATATTTACTACTGCTGATACCCGTGAAGGCCACAACAATCAAATGCACTTCTTGGGCAGATGCTTTACTTGGGCCGCCCTTATAATTATTTGTTTGGTTCCCATTGCTTACTGCATCTCTGCAGGCGTTATGCCGGACTGGAAAACTCTCGGTGCTTGCATGAGCTTCGTTGCAGGTTATTGGGTAATAGGTCTCATCGAAGCGTTTAGCTACGCTCCCCTACTCGGAACCGGCGGACAATACCTTTCCTTCATCACCGGTAACGTTGCTAACCTAAAACTTCCCGCATCCCTTAACGCTCAAACTGTTGCTAAGGTAGCTCAAGGTAGCGAAGAACAAGAAATCATCTCTACCATATCTATTGCGGTAAGCTCCATAGTAACCACCATAATTATTGCAATCGGCCTTATTCCCCTTGCTATATTCCAATCCGAAATCGTAGAAGTATTAAAGCCCATATCCCCCTACGTCGTTCCCGCAATCTTCGGCGGATTAACCATGGCCCTTCTTGCTAAATACTTCAAAGCAGTTCTAATCCCCTTCGTGCTCTGCATTATCATTTGTGTAGTAGGCAACCTTATCGGTTTCGGCTCCAGCCTAAGCCAATCTACCATGATTATCGTAGGTATGGTACTAAGCGGAATTTCCACTATCATAATGTATAAATTGGGTAAAATCTAATGTTTAAAACCGACATTACCGAGCTTATAGGAAGCACACCGCTCCTTAAGCTCGGCGAAACAAATATCTATGCAAAGCTAGAATACTTTAATCCTTTGCACTCCGTCAAAGATAGAGCCGCACTCTATATGCTCAAAGGAGCCATGGAGCGTGGTGAAATCTCTGCGGGTGGCACCGTAATAGAGCCGACAAGCGGTAATACCGGGGTCGGCTTATCCTATATTGCAAAGAGATTCGGCATAAATTCCATTATGGTTATGCCGGACAATATGAGCAAAGAAAGGATTTCCGTTCTAAAGATTTTAGGAGCCCAAATAGTGCTTACTCCTGCAAAAGACGGAATGAGTGGAGCAATCAAAAAGGCAAATGAATTAAAAGCAGAAATACCGAATAGCTTTATCCCCAACCAATTCGAAAATCCCGATAATTCTCGTGCTCACTACGAGACTACAGCAAAGGAAATCATCGCCGATTTAGGCGACGTAACGCCAGACTATTTGGTTGTTTCTTTCGGCAGTGGTGGCACTATTAGTGGTTTAGGCAAAGCCTTAAAAGAGAAATATCCTTCGCTTAAAGTTATTGCCGTCGAACCCGAAGAAAGCCCCCTTCTATCTAAAGGCTATTCCGGCTCTCATAAAATTCAAGGCATAGGTGCAAACTTTATCCCCACCATACTCGATAAATCCGTAATTGACGAAATCATCACCGTAAAAAGCGACGACGCCATAACCTTTGCTTTAAAAGGTGCCAAAGATTACGGCACGTTCATCGGCATATCATCCGGAGCTTCGCTAAAAGCATCTCTTGACTTGCAAGCAAATAGTCCTAAAGCCGTTATCGTAACCCTATTTGCCGACACCGGAGAAAGATATTTAAGTTCATTAACTATTTAATATGATTCAAATTAAAGATAACCAAAGAATATTATTTATCGGCGATAGCATAACCGACGTCAAATGGAATAGAAACGTCAATCAACGTTTTCGCCTTAACTCCTATGACGTTTATCCGTTGCAGGTCGCTAGAGCCCTTAAAAAGAAGCATAAAGGCTTAAAGTTTTTCTTTAAGGGCATCGCCAGCAATCGCACGTATCATCTTTACGATAGACTCACTAAAGATTGCATCTCTCTTAAGCCGGACGTTATAGTTATGTTAATCGGCGTAAACGATGCGTGGGAAAACTATGTTCCGGAACAATATCCGCCCCTACTTCGCCCACTGGAACCGCACGTCAAGGAAATATATAGACGAATTAAAGCAGAACTTCCGGGCACAAAGCTTATTTCTCTCCTTCCGTTCTTAACTAGCACAATTGAAGAGAAACAACCCTTCCACAACGTTCTAGATGGCTTTATAGAAAAGTTACGCTCTTACGCCATGGGTAACGCAGATGAAATCATAGATTTACAATCCAAATTTTACGAAGCGGAAAAAACCATGTCCCCCGTTCTTCTTTCTCGGGACTCCGTCCACCCAACGAACCTGGGACACTCTATAATAGCAAATGCCGTTCTTAACGTAATCGAATAAAACTCTTATAATAAGAGTTTTATTTTTTAAATAACTATTACAAATAAATCGCTTATTAGAAAATAAAAATCTCCCAATGGGAGCGTACTAAGACGAACGTGACCTGCAAGGAGATTTTGTTTTGCAAAGTAATTCGCTAAAATCCGTGAGTCA
>JAZNYA010000166.1:0-7530 GCA_045594145.1 Candidatus Stercoripulliclostridium sp.
GAGATAAAGAATCTAACTAAAAAGTTTGGCAACCTTCTTGTTCTGGACGATATTACGGAAAAGATAGACGAAGGTGAAATTATAGCGATTATTGGACCTAGCGGTGGCGGAAAGAGTACTTTTTTACGTTGTCTTAACGTGTTAGAAGACCCGACCGTTGGCAAAATCATATTCGACGGCAGAGACCTTACCGACCTTAAGATAGATATTAACGAGTGCCGTCAAGATATGGGTATGGTTTTCCAACAATTTAATTTGTTTAATAACCTTACCGTACTGGATAATATCACCTTAGCACCCATCACCGTCAACAAGGAAAAGCTCAAAAAGGCAAAGTGGAACAATAGAATAATGCCTTTATACAACAAGGTTCTTGCCAAGTTCGAACCCCAAATTAAAGCTTATATAGACAAGAAGCTTGCTAAAGAGCAAAAGATAGTTGATGACACCAAAGTTAAGCTGGAACCCGTTCTAGCAGAGTGGGAAGCAACCAAGGTAATCATTGATAAGGCGGGCAAGAAGCTTGTAACCTACGATAAAAATCTAACCAAGAAAAAGGTTAAATTGGTTACCAAAATAGAAAATGCGGAAAGAGAATTAAGAAGAATTTCTTACCCCACGCCTAAAACGCTAATGGAACCGCCCTTTAAGAACAAAGCGGAAATAGTAAAGGATGCGGAAGAAAACGCAATGAAACTTCTTGCAAGAATAGGGCTGGAAGACAAGGCTAACAAATATCCTTCTACGCTTTCCGGCGGACAAAAACAAAGAGTTGCAATCGTAAGAGCACTTGCGATGAATCCTAAGGTAATGCTATTTGACGAGCCGACTTCTGCTCTTGACCCGGAAATGGTAGGGGAAGTTTTGGACCTTATTAAACAAATCGCAAGCGAAGGCATGACGATGGTAATAGTTACGCACGAAATGGGTTTTGCAAGAGAAGTTGCAACGAGAGTGTTCTTCATGGACCAAGGCGTTATTGCAGAAGAAGGAACTCCTAACGAACTATTTAGCAATCCCAAGTGTGAGAGATTGCAAGAATTTTTATCCAAAGTACTATAGAATTATAAAAGATAAAAAAGAGGCACGTTTTTCGTGCCTCTTTTTGTTTGTGTTAGTTGTTATTAAATCGTAGGTAGCGTAATAGCCGTAGTATCGTAAGTAATAATGATTTCCAATTGATAACTATCATCGGAATCAGGGATGGAAGAAGCCCCGGATAACGTTGTAGAAACGATACAATCGATACTTTGTAGTCTATTATTAGAATCAAGTTGAAGTATTACGTTGGAAAAAGTGGTCGATAAAACCATGCCGGCAAGGTTGTGAGAGCAATTTATATTGTCGCTAGTATATTGGTTTTTTTCACTATCGTAGATGTAATTACTGAGAGCTTGCAAATTGGAACCCGTTCCCCCATATATGAGCTTAACGTATATTTCGTTCATAAGAGAATCAATAGTAGCGGAAGAAGTGGTTTTTTCATATACGTCTTGCTTGTTTTCGTATTTGAAACACGCTCCATCTAGAACTTCCCAATAGGTGGAAAAAGTCGTGGTTTCAACATTGGAAGTAATGGTCTTTTCGTAAATTTCAAATAGGTTATTTGCTCGTTTATAAGTGTTGATAGCAGATTCATCGGGTGAAATAATTGCAAACGTTGCTGTAAAATTAGTATCTAGAAGGAAGGCGTCTTGAAATATTTGTTCGTGAGTTTTTTGAGGTTGCTCATTTAAATCACCGTCTTCATTTTCATTTTCTTCCGGCTCGGGATTTTCGTGAGAAGGCGATTCAGGTTCGGGCGTTATCTCGGGGGAAACGTTATCGCCCGCATCGTTAGTAGGGGATTCTTGTTCCCCACAAATACAAACGCCGTCTACGTATTCGTGAACGTGCGGTTGTTTGTCAGAGTTGTCATAGGGTTTTTGACAAGCAGTAAAAGTTAACGGTATTCCGATGCAAATAAAAACAACGATAAAGAGAGTGAGTGCTTTTTTCATAGTCAACTCCTTATTTTGCGTTAATTTTTAATGATGGTTTATTTTAAATCAACACCGATTTTAGTGCAGGGGACTTTTTCGTTTAGGATATCGTTGATGCCGTACTTGCTGTTGGCAATATATATGGTAGTACCGAGTTTGGCAGGCTCTTTTACGTACTCTAGCTTTGCTCTTGCTCCGTTGGCTCCTTTTCTTGATGCTCCATCACAATAGTTTTGGTAGTAATCAACGTGCTCGATAACTTCATAAATATCCTTGCCGGAAATGGTTCTAACAAGGGTGGAACTATCCTTAATGTCGGTGAAAATGCCGTCTACTCCGGAAAGGATGAGCAAGTTTTTGGGCTTGACAAGACATGCAATTTGCGAAGCCGTTTCATCGTTATCTATGCACTCTACAACCTTTTTAGACTTGGAGCGAAGAGATTGAATTTCCATCTTGCGATTTTCTTCCGAACAAACGGGGTCGTTATAGTTGATAATGGGAATAGCGTTTTGCATAGGGCAACGTAGAAGGGCGTTCTTTAGATGTTCACGCTTCATGTCGTCGTTAAAGTGTTGATGCTCAACCAAAAATTGTCTGATGGAGTAGTTTGCGTTAACAAATCTGCGATAAGTTTCTAGGAGTATGGATTGACCTTGTGCTGCGTAATCGGTTTTGATATCGTTATAGTCGCCCTTGAGTTCTTTACCGTTGCGATGTATGTAGTCTAATCTGCCGATTTCGGTTGCACCGGAAGTAACCCAAAGATATCCGGGCTTTAGCTCACGAGAAATCCTGGCGATAACGTTGTAATCGATGTCGTTGTTTTCCTTGTCGATTAGTGCCATTGAGCCGACTTTACCGACAAGTTCAATATCAAATTTAGTCATAACGTACTCCTAATTGTTTGTCTACATTATATATATAGTATGCGTTAATGTCAATCTTTTCTTTTGCTGAACACGCAACCGCAGTAGTTTTGGCGGTAAAGATTATACTTTTTGGAAAGTTCTATGGAGCGAAGATATCCGCCTTTTTTCTTAAAATCGGTAGCTAAATATTTAGCTTCACCATTTGATTCAAGCGACACACCGATAGCGTTGATGAGTTCTGCGTTTTTTAGCGGGGAAAGGGTAAGCGTGGTTGCAAAATAGTCGTAATTTTTGCCGGCAACTTCCTTGGTTTTTTGTAGGCGTAACGTAAAACACTTTTCACATCTTTTGCCACGTTCGGGTTCTTGTTCCAAGCCTTTAGAGTACTCAAAGAAGACTTTTCCGTCATATTCTCCGTCTATTACTCGGACGTCGAATTCACGTGCAAGTCGCCTTAGCTCGTTTAGCCTTAACTCATATTCTTTTTCATCCGTTATGTTGGGATTGTAGTAAAAAAGAGTGACGTCAAAAACGCCTGAAAGGTATTCTAGGCAATACGATGCACAAGGAGCACAACATGCATGCAAAAGTAAGGAAGGGTTTTTGCCATCCTTTTTTAAAGTTGAGATTAATTTTTCGAACTCTAAACTTGCGTTCATGCCTAAAGTATAACATAAAAGCGAAAAATAGTATAGGTTTTTTATTAAACCTATAAAATTGCCTATTGCAAAAAGCCGGTAGTTGATATATTATATAAGGTAGAAGTCAATTTATTTAGGAGACAAATTATGGCAAAACAAAATTTTGATAGACTGCTCACTCCGTTTGGCGAAAAGCTAGACAAAACCTGTCCGTTACCCGAGTATCCCCGTCCCCAAATGGTAAGGAACTCTTACGTTAATCTTAACGGAGAATGGGACTATGCAATTCTTCCCAAAAAGGAACAATTGGTTGAATATCAAGGCAAAATAGTAGTGCCTTTCTCTCCCGAGTGTATCCTTTCCGGAGTAGAAAAAATTGTTACGCCAAACGATATTTTGTATTATAAGCGTACCTTTACTTTGGAAGAAGGCTTTAACGTAGGAAGGGTTCTTCTTCACTTTGATGCAGTAGATTATATTGCACTTGTTAAAGTAAACGGCAAAGAAGTTATCACCCACCGTGGCGGATATTTCCCCTTCTATGCGGACATCACCGATGCACTAATTGAAGGTGAAAACACCTTGACGTTAGAAGTAATCGACCCCACCGACACTTATGGTCAAGCACGTGGTAAGCAAAAGATTAAACGTGGCGGTATATTCTATACTCCCCAATCTGGTATTTGGCAAACCGTATGGATGGAATCCGTTCCCGCATCATATATCGATAGCCTAATGATTACCCCGGATATCGATACTAACACTTTGAAAGTAAAGGCAAACGTTGTTGGCGAAATAGGGGAAGGAAAGGTTGTTGTTAAAGATAAGGGCGAAGTAAAAGCAACTGCAGTTATGGTAGATGGCGAAGCTACGATAACCCTTAGCGACTATGAACTATGGAGTCCGGAAAATCCATATCTTTACGATTTAGAAGTTGTTGTAGGTGAAGATAAGGTTGATTCATATTTTGGTATGCGTAAGTATTCGGTCGGCAAGGATGCTAACGGCAAGCCTCGCATTATGCTTAACAATAAGCCCTACTTCCATAATGGTCTACTAGACCAAGGATATTGGTCTGATGGTATGTATACTCCGCCTAGCGATGAAGCAATGATTTACGACATCGAAATCACCAAGAAGATGGGATTTAATATGCTTCGTAAGCACATTAAGATTGAACCGCTTCGCTGGTACTATCACTGCGATAGATTAGGCATACTCGTATGGCAAGATTTCATCAATGGCGGTATGGGTGCAAATAAGCTATTTAACGGAGCGTTAGGTTTATTCCACATCCAAGCAAAAGACAGCTGGTATTCTCTTTGTGGACGTCAAGACAAGGTCTGCCGTGATGAATATTACGTTGATGCAGAAAGAACTATAAAAGAGCTATACAGTGTAGTATCTTTGGCACTTTGGGTACCCTTTAACGAGAGTTGGGGACAATTCGACTCGCTCAAAGCAGTTGAGTTTATCAAGCAATTTGATACCACTCGTCCCATCGACCATGCTAGTGGTTGGATAGACCAAGGCGGTGGCGATTTCTTGTCACTCCACATCTATTTCCGCCCCGTTACTATTCCGGAAGCAGATAGCAAGGGTAGGTCGGTAATACTAAGCGAATTTGGTGGATACTCCGTTCCTTGCGAAGGCCACGTATTCAATCTTTCCAAGAGCTTTGGATACAAGGCATATAGCTCTCTAGAAGATTTTGACAAGGCATACCACAAACTATTTGAAAACCAAATTCTTCCCATTATCGATAAAGGTCTTTCCGCTACCGTATATACCCAACTTACCGACGTAGAAGACGAAATCAACGGATTACTCACCTATGATAGAAAGGTTATCAAAGTTGATATGGAAAAGATTCAAGAACTTAACGCAAGAATTAAGTATTAGGATTTTAAAAATGAAGAAATTGATAAAGCCGGGCGTTTTGCTCGGCTTTATTGCGTTAAAAGCCCACGAAAAACAAGAAATAAAAATTTTTTTCTATATAAGGGTGCGCGTGCGAGCCACAAAAAATTTATATTGTTTTTATCGTTTTTATGTGTTATAATCACAAAAAAAGGGGAGAGCAGTAAATCGATGAGAATAGTTTATGGTATTACAATGGCGATTTCGCTAATGATGCTAATAGGCTACGTATCCATAATACGCAAAAAGGACAAGTGGTTGCTTGCGGTTTTTGTTGCTGTAACCATTGTTAGTGCCGGATACTTTATGCTTTCTCTTGCTAAATCGGTAGAGTTTGCACTTGTTTCAAACAAAATTGCTTATTTTGGCTCCGTTTTTCTTCCTATGTTCATGCTTCTTACTATATTTGACCTTAGTCGTATTCGCTATAACAAGGCGTTACCCATCTCTTTGGGCGTAATCGGAGCATTGGTTTTTGCGTTAATTTGCACAACAGGTTATTTGCCTTGGTATTATAAAGAAGTAAGCTTAGGCTTTGCGGATGGTGCAAGCAAGCTAATTAAAGTATATGGACCGGCACACGTCACCTACTTGATATATCTAATATTGTATTTTGCTACAATGATAGGGGCTATAATCTATTCGGCAGTCAAGAAAAAGGTGGTTTCCAAGCATGCTATATTGATGATAAGCGTAGTGTTTGGTAATTTGGCTGTATGGTTTATGGAGCAACGCATAGACCTTAACTTTGAGTTTTTATCGATATCATACCTTCTTAGTGAACTCGTTTTGCTTTCAATATATTGGATGGTGCAAGACGTGGAAAAGAGTATACTGCAAAAACGAGTAGCAATGGGGCAAGACGTTACTAACGAAGAAAAAGTAACGCTATTGCTAACAAGGCTTCCTAAGGGCGAAAGCTTAACTCAGCGTGAAAAAGAGATACTAATGGCATTAATCGAAAACAAAAAGAGACGTGAAATTGCGGAAGAACTTAATATTTCCGAAAATACCGTTAAGACTCACACGGCTCACGTATATGATAAACTTGGTGTCAAGGGGAAGGATGAACTTAATGAAATCCTAAAGCCAACGGAAATTAAAAAATAGGCGAAACAATCAACAATGATAAATAACCCGTTTTGGGTTATTTTTTTATTTTTTCTCACCCTCACCCAAAAATCACCCTAAACTCACCCGCTTGTTTTTGGCATTTCACCCATCGTGGGTGAATACGCACGCGTATATAGCGGTATAAAATGGTACCATCCTAAAGTGGCAAAGTGCCTAAATAGAAGGAGATATCATTATGAAAGCAAAAAGAATTAGCATACTTGCCCTAGTAGTAATCATGGCGTTACTAATAGGTGTTTTTGCCGTTGCACCGTTTAGTGCTATGGCAGATGAAATAACTCAAGTTTGGAATTGGAACGAATTACTAAACGCAGTTAACTCGGACAAGACCAATATTGTACTTATGGTTGACATAGAGGACGTTGTTCCCGATGACGAACTTCCTACAAAGCATCGTTTAGTGTTCAATGGTGGACTAGAATACACTCTTGATTTGAACAATCACGAGATAAACGTAATAAATGCTGCCAACGAGTATTATACCGGTCAATTTTCTTTGATAGAAGTATCTAGTAACTCTAGCCTTAATATCAAAAATGGTAGCATAGCCTTTAATAACTATTATGCCAAAGCAAACCGTAAATCTATGGGTGCGGTTGCAGTAAAGGACACTTCTACTCTAAATGCAACGAACGTAAATATGAGTAATCAGTACACCGGTACGGTTGTTTACGCAACGGATAACGCAGACGTTACCCTTTTTGGTGGTGATTACAAGGTTCAAAATGGTTTTGCTGTTTATCTTGAACGTCAAGCATCTCTCACTTTAGATGGCGGTGTTTATATCCATACTGTTATGGGCGATGCTACTAATACCGCGTTTGTTGATGGTTATGGTGCACTATATTCCGAAAGCACGGGAACTCTTAACGTGGATAATGTTTTATTTAAGTCGGGCGTACAAGTAAGCAGTTCTCAAATCGGTGCATTTTCCATTGCTACCCACGAGGTAACCATTAATGATAAAGTATTGACCGAAGA
>JAZNYA010000167.1:0-2404 GCA_045594145.1 Candidatus Stercoripulliclostridium sp.
AAAAAGGATTTTGTTATTACCTTTTTCAAGGTATACGTAAATGGTTTTTTCGCTAAAAGTAAAATTTGAATAGGTATTTGCAAAATAAACGGTATCTATTAGGTTGCCGTTTATTTTTATTGTGGCGTATCGCTCTACTAGTTTGACGTTGTAGGCATGCTTTCCTTCTGTTTGTCCATGTGAATATGTTGTGGTTAATGCATAATACCCAGCTTTTTCAGCGTAAACGTTGAAGGTAATAGGGTGGTTAGTAAGGACGTCTTTTGCGTAGTAATTAGTTGGTGAATATTCGTTTTTCACTAAGAAACTATCGACGTTTGATGCATATTCAATGGAATATATAACGCTAGAATCATCTGTTGCCTTTTCAAAAATTAATTGGTCAACGTTGCCGTTTAGCTTTAATATGTTAACCCCGTATTCTAAGAATACTTTATCTTGTTTTGCATTGATTTTAACGTTGTTTATAGATGTAATATCGATAGTTTCATTAAGGTTATAATAACAAGTATCAGGAACGACCACCAAGTACTCATTATTTCCTTTTTCTATTAATGGGATTGCTTTAAAAGTATTTTTATAATCGGTGTAGCTAGCACCTTGATATTTTACGTCGATAAAGTCAATGGTTGTTATACCATAATCATATCTTAAGACTATTTGATGTTTTCCTTTTGTGAGATGCTCGTTTATTACGTATTCGCCGGAAGCATCGCTTGTTAAGGTGTTTGGTAAATTATGTACTTCTTCTAGTCCGTCAACGTAAATTTTAAGTCTAGGGTTAAACCTAGTGTTTCCTATGGTGGGATTTGCTAAATAAGCGAGTTCTAAACGATATATGCCGTCTAATTCTACTTCAATTTCAAAGGTTAGACTTCCGCTTCTATTAATTTGAACACCGCCGCCACTTGAAGCGTATTTAATATCGTCATAGCTTCTTATTTCGGCATTGTTTAATATGCCGTTTTCAGCTTCATATCTTGTAGGGGTAGGCAGTAGGGTGATAGAATTGGTTGCAATGGTTTCGCTGCTCGGATAAACGTGAATGCGATACGCTCTTGACGTGGAAATACTTTTTAACTTTACAACGGAGTTTCCGTTCGTAATATTGCTGTTACCTTTGATAATGGGAGTGCTTACTAAACAAGGTGCGGTTAAACCTTCAAAGTCTAGATATTCTACTTCATAATATATGGATTTTGCATTTTTAAACAAATTCAGCGAATCAAGTTTTGTAAGATTAATTTTAGCGTTACCTTCTCCTCCACCACAAAGTATAGTTATTTTTTCATCATCTTTGGTGGTAATTCCGCTGAAATAGGGGATGGTATTACTTGATTTTTCCACCTTATAGGTAGTGCCGCTCATCTGGGCATACCATTGGTATAGCCACCATGCAGAAGAAGGCATATTATTGTCCGCACATAAGTCGTTCATGTTATTAGGTATACGCCAAAAGGCAAGACAACCTTCAACGTTGGTTTCTTCGAAAGAAGCAACGTATTGTAGCATGTTGCCCGGAGTGCCTATATCTTTAAAAGTACCGTATTCATCTATTATTATCCTTATCTCATTAAGTCCCAATTCTTTTTCTATGGTACGATAATCTTTGACGGTACCACGGATACCATAGGTGGAGTACCAAAAGAGTTCATGCCAAATCATTACGTCTGGAACGCAGTCGTTGGCAACACAATACTCAAGGAATTCTCTTATTAGTTCGGAGTCATAATGAGTGTATGCAGGCCCACCAACCGGAGCTCCATTCGTTTTTTCTTTAATAAGATTATATGCGTTCTTAAATGCAGTGTAAAACGCCAGTCTGTTATCGGGCTTGGAGAAATCGCCGTACCATACGCCGTTATTCATCTCGTTAAATGGTTGATATATGAACCTATCGGCATTTTCAATAGGGGTAATTGTATCTAGAACGTCGGAAAGAGTATCTAGGTAGTCGCTTCTATAAGCATAATACCAGTCCGGATATATATCTTGCATATATATGACTATATTTTGACCACCGTTTTCAAAGAAATATTTAGAAACTCTCGCTAAATCGCCTGATGGGTGCTGTAAACCGTTTGGCACTCTAGTTGATAATACTTTGGGCGACAAAGCATATAGCATTCTTCCATCGGGAACGTTTGGTTCTGCGAGTCCATATAGGAAACCTGTTGCACCGTGCGTAATTTCGTCTTGGGGAGCAGAAAAATCAATTGTCAACTCAGATTTATAAACCCCACTAAATAGTTCATGGTCTACGACGCATATAGCAAGAGCGATAAAAAGAGAAATAGAAATAACTAAGAGTATTAAAATAGTTTTTTTCATTAGTACAATATATTTTCTACGGATATTTTGGGCTACAGGAACAAAAATATTATAAAATTTAAGTAACCTTTTG
>JAZNYA010000168.1:0-9289 GCA_045594145.1 Candidatus Stercoripulliclostridium sp.
CTAATGCGACTATCCAAGTATAGCTAGCATCATTACGCTTGCCGGTCTTCGCTTCAATTTCTTCAATGATATCCGCTCCAAACAACGTGGGCAATAGATTAGATGCACCATATTGGAATCCGACAAGGAACATGAACAAGAAGAATAATATGGTTAGGAATATGTTACTAGGATTGCTAAACGCAAAATAGCCCACCAAGAAAGCAAGGCAGTTGATGCAAACGGAATATAAACCGGATGCAATATAAAGCGTTCTTTCACTAAATTTCTTCATTAACGCCTTAATTATAAACATGCCCACAAACGTGCCCACGCCCGTACATATACCAAAGAATAACGTTTGTCCGCTCTTGCCAAAATAGATTATTGCAAGGAAGGGCATCATATAACTTGCTAAGCCACGGAAAGCCTTTAGGAACTCGCTCAAAATTACGAGTAACGCATGCTTATTAGTAATAATGGACTTAATGTTCTTAAGGGGATTTTCCGGCTTTTTATCATAGGTGGTACGTTCTTTAATGAACCTAGCTCCAAGAAGCATGGTTATCATACCAACAACGGAGCAGATTATAGCACTAACCAAATACATGATTTCGTCGTTTTTAATTAGCCCCGGTTTACGTAGCATACCTATTACTAAGACGACGACCAAGGGTGCAGAATTTCCAACGGCACTAACGATACTACGCCAGCTCATAATGGAGTTTCTTTCCTTGTCGTCCGTAGACATAACCATTGCTACCATGTTTACGGAGTTGCCTACGTTAGTTAACGCACCATAAATTATGAATAACACACAAAAGTATACCATTATCTTAGTTGCACTATCGCTAAGGAATCCGGGAAGATAGAATGAAAGCGATGTAACTACGGCTAAAGGTACCGAAACTATTAAAATCAGGGGACGGAACTTACCGATTTTAGAACGGCTTCTATCTATTACAAGAGCCATACCGAACGATACGAAATAGCTTACTATGCTAACTATGGAGTTGATGAGTGAAACGTGATCTTCCGTCAAAAGACCGGCCCCAACAAACGTGGTTAGGTATTCTTGGCGATAGGAGCCAACCATACCTGTAATCATCGTATAGAAAAAAGCTGCAAAAAGGAAAATTATGAGTTCCTTGTTTTTAACTTGTTTCTCTACCGGTACTTTAATATTGCCTGCATCTTCCGCCAGCGTTTCTACTTGTACTTCTTTTAGAGTTTCTGTCATATCCCCACTCCTTGCCTTAATGATAAAATTATAGTCTAAAACGCCATATGTGTCAATATTAATATAAATCATTAGATTTACATTTACCTTCTTTTTGCTTGACTATTCCAAGTCGCAAGTATATACTACGATTATCAACTAATGGAGATGACAAAATGAAAAATTTTAAAGGCATTTATGCAGCACTTTTGACTCCCTTTAACGATGACGGAAGCATTAATTTTGATTCCCTAAAGCTTCTTGTTGAACGCAACATCGAAGTAGGTCTTACCGGCATGTACGTTTGTGGTTCAACCGGCGAATCCGTCATGATGAGCGAAGAAGAGAGAATTTCTATCTTAAAGTTCGTAGCAGAAATTAACGCAGGCAGAAGCATACTTATCGCACACGTAGGAACCATTTCTACCGACTCCGCTTGCCGTATGGCAAAAAAAGCTGAAGAATATGGCTACGATGCAGTTTCCGCAGTAGTTCCCTTCTATTTCTCATTCAGTAGCGAAGCAATCAAGGGCTACTATAAGGATATATTGAACGCAACCGAACTACCCATGATTATATATAATTTCCCCGGTGCAAACGGATTCGGCGGTATGCTTGAACTCGTAGAAGAAATGATAGATAATCCCAAACTAATCGGCGTAAAACACACCAGTGCAAACCTATTCGACCTAGAGCGCTTTAAGAATCTCTCCAAGCCCTTGGTAGTTTATAACGGCTTTGATGAAATGCTTATTGGTGGTCTAAGCATGGGTGCAGACGGCGGTATCGGCTCAACCTACAACTTTATGGGTAGCTTGATTCTTGATATCTACAATGCATTTAACGCAGGCGATATAGCTCTTGCTCAAAAATATCAAACCAAGGCAAACCGCATAATCGACCGCATGATTCCCTACGGCGTATTTGCAATGGAAAAGGCAATCCTTACCTTGCAAGGCATCCCGATGGGCAACTGCAGAAAGCCCTTCTTACCCCTATCCGATGAAGGCTGGAAGGTTGCTGAAGAAATCGTTAACGAACTAAAATAGTACGACTAAATCAAACAAAAAATTAAGCCCCTGAACTCAGGGGCTTTTTATTTAGATAAATTTTATTACTAATTCCATTATCAATACGCTGGCACTCGCAAGCAAAGCAGTCGTAACCAAACTTCTTTTCGTAAAGGCTCCAACCAAAGCAACCACAGTTCCTACGACTGCACTTATGACGTTTCCCGATGAAAAAATTATAAACGGGAACGTCATTGCCGAAAGAACCGCATATGGAATATAGTAAAGCAGTGAATTTATAAAGCGGTTCTTGATTTTCTTCTTAAAGAGTATCATCGGCACCAACCTAATTAAATAGGTTATTACCGCCATTGCAAGAACCATAAGGAAAGCATATAACGTTTTATCCATTTTGCTCCCCCTTTTCCGCATCATCACTTTCTTCTTTTATCGGGAAGAAAATTGCTCCTATTACCGATGCAACGACGGCACAAATAATATATGCTATTCCGCTAGAAACGGTATTTAATACCGGAGTAAAATAGAACAAACAAGATAGCCCTATTGCAATTATAACTACTATAAATATCTTCTTGTCTTGCATGCCGGCAGGCACTACGATTGCTATAAACATAGCGTAAAGTGCGATGCTCAAAGAATTAAGCACTATTTCCGGCAAAAAATTACCAAGTATAGCACCGCTCAACGTGCCTAACGTCCAAAAAATGACGGGAAGCAAAATCAAACCGTACATATACTCTTTGCTTACTGCTTGCTTTTTAGAAATTGCAACACCGAATATTTCGTCCGTAATGCCATAGGAAACCAAAAATCTATCTAGGAACGTAAACCTTTCGTCAAGGCGTTGCGATAATGTTATGCTCATTAAAAAATAACGTGAGTTGATAACAAGTTGCGTGAGAAGAATTTCAAACACGCTTCCCATCGCAATAATTACCGTAGCTCCGGCAAACTGTCCTGCCGAAGTTAAATTCGTAAAAGACATAATCGTCGCTATAAACCAAGGGAGCCCTTTGCTTACAACGGATACGCCAAAAGCAAAGGATACCGCAAAGTATCCTAAAGCAATTGGAATTCCATCTTTTAAGCCTTCTTTATAGGTAAGATTACGCATATTATAACTCGTTTTTATCCGTTTAGTATATCAAGTATAGATTGAACAGTCTCTTCCGGAGTAGTGTCTTTTCCCGATTCGACGGTAACGTCGGCAACTTCTTTATAGATGGGCAAACGCTTTTCATAAAGAGCTTTCACGCCTTCACTTTGAGAAAGCGGACGACCTTCCGTTGAAAGCAAATCTAAATCTCTATCAATAAAAATTACGGTAGAATTGGCTTTTAATCTCAAGCGGTTTTCTTCCCTAAGTATTGCTCCACCACCGGTAGCGACAACGACGCCCAGTTTAGAACAAAGGTTAGCAATAATTTCACTCTCACCATCTCTAAACGCAGTCTCACCCTTTTCCAAAATAACTTCTTTGGGAGTAGAGCCAAACACCCTTTCAAACTCTACGTCGCTATCGAAAAACTCTCTGCAAAGTGCCTTCGCAATTAACGTTCCTACGGTCGTCTTTCCGGAGCCCGGCATACCGACAAGTACAACGTTCTTCTTTTCTTTATAAATATCGTTATACAATCTTTGGGTTGCGTTTTCCGCTAGTTTAGTATCCGTATATAGCTCGTATGCTTTTACACCTTGGTAAATTAACATACTAAGACCATTACCGCATTTTAATCCTTTATCCTTGGCTTTTTGCACCAATAACGTGGTTAATGGATTATATATTACGTCATATACCGCAGTAACGTTTTCTAGTTTATCAAGGTCAATAACCGTAGCATCAACACGTGGAAACATACCAACAGGCGTGGTGTTTATTATTACTTCCACGCTCTTGTCTTCATATAGCTTTTCATAGTTATAATCACCACTACGAGAGCATACTTTTACCGTTTTTGCACCTAGCCCTTTTGCAACGTATACGGCACACTTACTAGTGCCACCGCTTCCTAACACGGCAACAACCTTACCGTAAACGTCTATGCCGTTTTCTTCCATTGCTCTTGCCATACCGTAGCAGTCGGTATTATATCCAAATAGTTTACCGTACTTATTAACTACCGTATTTACCGCACCTATCTCTTGTGCTTCTGGAGAGATATAATCAAGGGCAGGTATAACCGTTTCTTTATATGGTATAGTTACGTTAAAGCCATCATAATCTTTCGCTTGCACCCAAGCGATAAAATCTTCTTTAGTTGGAAATTCTTTAACACCATAATTGAGTCCCAATCTTTGATAGATATCCGGACTCAAGGTATGGGGTAAACTTTTTCCGGTAACAAAGTATTTTCCTTTGCCTAACGTACTCATACTAATTTCCTTTGTACTCTAAATATTTATCATATACTGCAATTGCAACAGCACTTTCTATTGCAGCAACTGCTCTCGGAACGATGCAAGCATCATGCCTTCCTTTTACGCTGACTTTTGTAGGGGTAAGGGTTACAAGGTCAACGCTATCTTGCTCAATTGCAATCGACGGCGTAGGACGAAGAGCCACTCTTAAAGTTAACGGCATACCATTAGTTATACCACCATTGATGCCACCTGCGTTATTAGTTAGTGTTACGACCTTGCCATCACTAACGGAAAAAGCATCGTTACAAGAAGAACCCCTTCCTTCACCAAAGCCAAAGCCTAAACCAAACTCAACGCCTTTTACTCCGGGCACAGCAAAGACTGCGTTAGAAATTGCACCTTCCATGCCATCAAAAAGATTGTCTCCAAGCCCCACGGGAAGCCCGTATACTATGCACTCTATAGTACCGCCAACAGAGTCGCCTTTTTCTTTTGCACTAAGCACTTCCGTAACCATTTCTTTTTCACCGGACAAGGCGGGAAGCTCTTTTGAGTTACAGCCTTTTATTTCGATGTAGTCAATATTGCGGTCCTTATATGAAGTGCCTTTTGAGCATCCAATACTTGAAATATAGGCACCTAAATGTATTCCTTCTTTTTCAAGCAAGCTTTTTGCAATGGCACCGGCGATACAAAGCGGAGCCGTCATTCTGCCACTCCATTTGCCACCACCGGAAGATATTTTACCATACTTAACGTATGATACGTAATCTGCGTGGCTGGGGCGTGGGACAACCTTGATATTCTCATAATCACGTGGCTTAACGTTTTTGTTAAAAATTACGGCTTCTATTTCTCCCGTTACGGCACCACCTTCTACGCCGGACAAAAATACGACTTCATCCTTTTCTTTTCTTGGCGTAGACCACGGAGTGCTGGACGCACTACGTCTTGAAAGCATATCCTTTATGGCTTCTTCATCAACGGCTGACCCACAAGGAATTCCGCTAATTTTAACGCCGATTTTGTCAGCGTGCGATTCGCCGTAAATCTCTATTTTTAATCTATTCATAGCTACCACCTAAACTCTTAAAATCCACTAGAAAATCGGGATATGATTTAGAAACACACTCTACGCCTTTTACGGTTGTTTCTCCGTTTGCAATGGAACCGAGTATTATACCACTCATTGCAATTCTGTGGTCGTTTACACTATCTATAACTCCGCCGACTGCATTATTCGTTCCCCAAATTTTAATATAGTCTTCGCCACTTTCCACCTTTATGCCACACGCAGTAAGCATATCGGTTACAGCTTTAACCCTATCGCTTTCCTTTATTCTTAAACGTGACACTCCGGTAATTGTAGATACGCCTTTAGCAAATGCACAAGCGACGGAAAGTATGGGTACAATATCAGGGGATGAATCCGCATTAAATTCGATTGCTTTTAGCGTACTCTTCTTTGCTACAACCGTTCCACCACTAAACTCGACGTCCGCACCCATTTCCTTTAATACACTAAGAATTATGCTATCCGGCTGTGCATCAGGGTACTCCAGCCCTTTCACTTTTATTTCTCCGCCAAGAACGCCTGCTACTATCCAAAAACAAGCACTAGACCAGTCGGCGTTTACTACAACGTCCTTGGTAATAACGGGCTGAGCGGGTACGTTAACTTGATACTCTCCACCAGAATAGCTGACGTCCACTCCAAATTTTTTCATTACTTCCAACGTAATATCTACGTATCCTTTAGACGTTAGCTCACCGTCTATTTTTAGTCTTCCGCCACCTAAAGCCGTCAAAGTAAAAAGTAGTCCGGTAACAAATTGACTAGACTCTTTGGGCGAAACGGTGAACTCGTTAGAATTATATTTACCAATAACGGAAACAGGCAAAAAGTCGGCACTTACTTGCACTCCGTTTTCCGCCATAGTTTTTCTTAATGCACTTATTGTACGCTCTCCTATTCTGCCCGCTCCTTCCATGCTGAATTCATGATTATAAACAGGAATTAAGGGGAGCAAAAAACGCATTGTTGAACCACTTTCTTGCACATTAAAAACGTTGCCTTTTGCTTCTTTTATAGCCGTGATAGTAACACCGCTTTCGTTTCTTATAACACCGGCCCCAAGAGTTTCCATAGCCCCCAAGGTTGCTTGGATGTCTTTGGAGTTTAGGTTTCCGTAAATGGAAGTTCTAGTGCCCAAAATAGCACTTAATATAATTGCCCTATGAGCAACCGACTTAGAAGGCGGTACGCTGACAGAGCCGTTTAAACTTCCATTTTTTACGGTTACGTTCATGCTTTTTTACTCCTTGCTTTTTTGTCGGCTATTTCCTTCTTTTCCGTTCCGTCTTGGAGTAGTTCCATTAACTTTTGTTCATCTTCGTTCATTATTGCTTCTTTATATTCAGCAATACGTTTTTCGACGTCGCTTATTGCATCCAATAGATATTCTTTGTTGCCTAAAAACAGCTCCGTCCACATAGTAGGATTAAGCTTTGCAACTCTCGTTAAATCCCTAAAACTACCTGCCGAATAGCCTACGTGTTCGCTTGACAAAGGATTTTTAATATAAGCAGAAGAAACAACGTGAGCAAGCTGAGAAGTATAAGCGATTATTTTATCGTGTTTTTCATAACTGGATATCGTAATGCCTTCACACTTTACTTCGTTGAAAAACTCTTTCATGCTTTCCAGTGCGGGCACGTCGTCCATATCTACGGGGGTAAGGATAATGTAGGCATGCTCAAACAAGGTTGCCGTGGAGTGCGATACGCCGGAAAATTCCCTACCTGCCATAGGGTGACCGCCAACGAAAAATACGTCTTGGTGTGTTTCCTTTAGGTCACGCATCTTCTTTACTATTTCTTTCTTAATGCCCGCCGTATCCATAATGATTGCACCACTCTTAATGCGTGGTACAATGCTATCAAGTATTTTTAGGGTTGCTCTAGGATTTGTTGCGATAACCAAAACGTCTACGTCAATAGTAGATGCATTGATATCCAACACTTCATGGTATGCGTTAAGAAGTGCACCTTTTTTCATCACTTCATCGCTTAGGTCGTATGCAAGAACGGTATGCGTAGTATTTCGCATTATTTGTCTTGCAAGCGAACCGCCTATTAATCCTAATCCTATTATACCAACTTTCATATTATCTCTTCTTGTTAACTAGGGGAAGCATTACGTCAATAGCTTTGACTACGTCCGCAAATTGCTCGGGACGCAAAGATTGTGCACCATCACAAAGAGCCTTTGCCGGATTGTTGTGTACTTCTATAATTAGACCATCCGCACCGGCACCTACTGATGCAAGGCTCATGGGCTTAACAAGCCTGGAAAGTCCGCTTGCATGCGACGGGTCTACTATTACCGGAAGATGCGTCTTTTCCTTTAGAATCGGTATTGCGGAAAGGTCCAAAGTATTACGAGTATAAGGCTCGAAAGTACGAATACCACGTTCACAAAGAACGATGTCGTTGTTACCTTCGCTCATAATATATTCTGCACTCATTAGCCACTCTTGAATAGTGTTTGCAAGACCACGCTTTAGCAATACAGGCTTATTCAAGCGACCAACTGCTTTTAATAGGTCGAAGTTTTGCATATTTCTTGCACCTATTTGTACCATATCTACGTCTTCAAAAGCATCTATGAACTTTTCGGACATGATTTCGGTAACGATAGGTAGACCTACTTCTTCCCTTGCCTTCTTCAAAATCTTTATGCCTTCTACGCCCATGCCTTGGAAAGCATAAGGAGAAGTACGTGGTTTAAAAGCACCGCCACGGAGCATCGTTGCACCGCTTTCTTTAACGGCTCTTGCTATCTCTATAACTTGTTTTTCGCTTTCTACGCTACAAGGACCTGCAATGATGGGGAAATGTTCTCCGCCAAACTTGACACCCTTGACGTCGATAATACTATCTTCGGGGTGGAATTTTCTATTGGCATTTTTAAATGGTTCTTGTATTCTGGTAACCGCATCAACGATTTCCAAAGAGTGAAGTAGCTCTATATCCACTTTTGACGTATCGCCTATAAGACCAATAATCGTAGCGTTTGCACCACTTGAAACGTGAGTATCAAGCCCAAGCGACTTAATCCAAGCTATGAGTTTATCAAACTCACTTTTACTGCATTGATTTTTGATTGTTACTATCATAATTTAACTCCTATGAGTGCGTTTTTTAAGTAAAAAGCCACGCTATTGCGTGGCCTTAATTCGTCAATTTATACTACTAAAAAAGCCAACGCCAAACTATACCGTCTTGCGGTAAAAGTAATAAAAAGCGTAAAATTGAGCGGTCATTGTCTTTTTCATACTTCGATTATATTCCCATCCAAATAGATTGTCAAGATATAATTTTTAATTTTTAAATATTTTTATAAGGATAAACACCCACTAACTCTTGTTCATAATGCAGGTCGTCAAAATGCGTGGTGGCTTATAACACAGTATCTGTAGGAGTTCTTAAAAACACGCTAGTTTGGATGAATTGGGCGTAAAATTAAAAAACTCTCGACGGGAGTTTGACTCCCCGTAAATGACCGAAGGGAGACTTTTGGTTTTGTGATGTCTTTCGCCAAAATGCGTGGTGGCTTATAACACAGTATCTGTAGGAGTTCTTAAAAACACGCTAGTTTGGATGAATTGGGCGTAAAATTAAAAAACTCTCGACGGGA
>JAZNYA010000169.1:0-6700 GCA_045594145.1 Candidatus Stercoripulliclostridium sp.
CTCGGTAAACCCGGCTTGGTTAACTACGTAAATTATAAGACAATTATTGTCAATCCAAAGGATTGGCAATAAAATCAGTTTGATTCGATGTGTGGGTAAGATATGTTAACGATAGAAGAACGAATTAAAGCAATAGAAAACTCCAATTCTCTCACCGATTTATCCAGTGACGTTTTACCCAAGTCGCACCAAGAAGATTACTACTTTGTTTCCTACTCCCATAAAGATTATAAAGCGGTGCTTACCGATATTCTCAAGCTCGAAACTAAAGGGCTTAATTTTTGGTACGATACAGACATACACGTCGGCGAAAACTGGGAGTACATAGCAAAATCTTATATATCCAAATTCCAATGCAAAGGCGTTGTGTTTTACCTTAGTGAACACTCCATACTCTCCCCCGCTTGCAATAAAGAAATTGAGTACGTAAGAAAAAAAGGACTAAATTATTTTTCCATCAACCTTCCGCTCGAGCAAGATAAAGCCACCGCTTCGGGCGAAAATATGCTACTCGAGTTACTAAAAAACGGCAAGGCAAACGCTTCCAATATCAACTTGGAAAAATCAAAGGAACTCTTTGCAAAAGCCTTTAACCAAGACGTCATATATCTTCCCTACGACGCCCCTACCCAAGCCAAATACGACAGCATAAAGAAAACGCTACAAGGAAGGGACCTTTTCGAGTTCAAGTTTTCGCTTGAAAACGTAAACCACCGCCCAAACACCCCGGTTGCGATACTAACCGCTTGCAAGGATAACGCCATCACCAGCGTAAAAATTCCGTCTTACGTCGCAAGAAACAACATTTCAAATCTTTTAGATTTGGAGTCTTATGAAAATGAAACGGGCACGTACTTCGAAGAGTTACCCCTAACCCACTTGGACGACACGGCTATTTTTACGAACTTCCACTCGCTCGAATCCGCCGAACTCCCGGAAACGCTCGTTAGCTTGGGTGCCGATACCTTTAGAAATTGCTTCAGCTTAGAGCAAGTAAACCTACAAGAGCTTGACAATCTAACCTTCATCCACGACCGTGCTTTTGAAGGTTGCAAGAATTTCGTTAACGTCACTCTCCCGGAAAAAGTAATGATTTTGGGTGCCGGATGCTTTAAAAATTGCGAAAAATTAAGGACGATAAAATGTCCCGAGTCCCTTCGCAAAATAGGTGACAGTGCCTTTGAAAACTGCACCAACCTACTCTCCTTCCCCATCCCCGAGCAAGTACGTGATATAGGAAACAGAGCTTTTGCAGGATGCAATGCCATAACGCAAATAACCCTTCCCAAAAAGATACTTTCTCTCGGCGACGGAGCGTTTGCAGAAGCAAAAAACCTAAAGAGCGTAGTCATGTTCGATTCTATGACAGAACTCGGCTCCAGAGTATTCTTCGGTTGCGAAAGTCTATGCGACGTCACACTTTCAAAATACGTCCAAGAACTACCTATAGGCACTTTTGATGGTTGCGTCAGCCTAAAGCACTTTGATATTCCTTTATCCGTAACCTACATAGCCGACAGAACCTTTGCCGGATGTAAAAACTTGAAGAATATAATTATACCCGCTGGCGTTGAACGCATATTTAGCGATGCTTTTTTGGGTTGCGTAAAGCTAAAGAGCGTAACTATTCCCGCTAACGTTGTGGAAATTCGCTCCCCCTTTACCCATTGCGATAGTTTGACGGAAATAAGCGTAGAAAAGGACAACCCCGCCTACAAGAGTTTACATGATTGCATATACTCTATGGACGGAGCCTTGATTCAATATGCCGTAGGCAAAAAAGACGAAAGTTTCATAATTCCCGATTTCGTTACGGAAATAGAATCACACGCTTTTGGCGGAGCTAAGAACCTAAAGAGTATAACGATTCCGGCTTCGGTAGAAAAAATTTGGCACTTCGCCTTCGATAATGCCTTAGGTCTGGAAACCATAGTAAATAACTCTTCGCTCAAGTTAGATAATAACTTTGGAATAAGCAAAAAAGTCAAAATTATCTAAGTTTTTACAACGCATAGCTCATTGCTATGCGTTTTTATTTCCTTATCGCCTTCAATTCGTTTAGCACACCGCTATCGTATTTGCCGTATTTCTTAACGCCCCTTTCCAACCCTTCTTCAATCATAATTTTGATTAAATCCGTATAATTTACGTTCGGGAATAGATAGTGAGCAAGCGAGCCGGGGATAGCGTTAACTTCGTTAAGATATAGTCTACCATCATATATGAAGTCAAACCTAACGATGCCGAAAAGTCCTAGCTTCATATATACCTTTTCCGCCGTAGAACGTATTTCTTCACGCAGTTTTTCGCTTATTTTTGCCGGAAATTCCCTGTTGCATAAGCATGCTGTCTTGGAAAAATCCAGATATTTATCGCCAAAACTCAAAAAGTCTCCGCTCGTAAGTGGCTTTTCGATTTCGCTAACGAGAGTGACGTCCCCCGCCTTCATGACGGCACAATTATACTCCGTCGCATTTTGAACGTACCTTTCCGCAAGAACTATGCTATCGTATTCGAAGGCAACCCCCAGCCTTTCCAAAAGTTCCGCCCTATCCCGAGCAAGCCCAACGCCTATGCTACTTCCTTGTGAATTTGGTTTTATAAACGCAGGATACCCTACTTTATTTTCTATTTCCGCTATGCTTTCTTCACCGGCATCACACACCGCAACACCCTTTACCACGCTAACCTTAAGGTCCTTTAAAGCAAGTTTTAAGAGATATTTATCCATTGCAAGCACGCTACTTCTTACGTTACAAGAAGTATACGGCACTCCGGAAAGCTCCAAAAATCCTTGCAACTCCCCGCTCTCTCCTTGCCCGCCGTGAGTGAGCAGTAACGCTCCGTCTATCGCATCGAGTAACTTCCACTTTCCACGCTTGTTAAAATATAGGTTTTTGCCTATTAATGCCACCTTTTTGTGCTTTTTCTCATCAAAATCGACAAAAACATTGATGTCCAGCATGCTGTCACCAGAATACCACTCACCGCCCTTGACGTAAACGGGATACACCTTATATTCACCATAAGGACAAGCGTTCAAGGCTTCAATGGCGGTAATGACGGATACGTCGTGCTCGCTAGAACCACAACCGAATATTGCAATAATTTTCTTCATATCGCTCCTTTTTTACGGAATATCGTTTTGGAGATAGAGAAGGTCTCCGCCTTTTAATATATTCCCGAACTCCCTTTTAGCGTGCAAAATATTTTTAAAGTGATAAATCTTGCCTTTATATCCGCTACTCAATATGCCACGACGAATATATTTTGCGTTTTCTCCGGAAAGAATTATAACGTCCGCAATTTCGCCAACCTTTTGCCCGATTTTTAGATTAATCTTTTTCTTTTTTAGTCCGCACTCCACCACCCCTTGTGCATAAACGACTTTACGACCGGGATACGTGGAAACAAGCTCAAGCCCAAGCATAACCCCACGTTCATTAGCGTTATAGCCGTCATCCAAAATGGAAAGATTATTTGCCTTAATAAGCTCTAGCCTATGTGGCACGGGTTCAAGCGACTCCACCACCTTTTTTACGCTCTCTTTTTCTATTCCAAGCTCCATTGCCAGGGCTACCGCTAGTGCTACGTTAAAAGCATTATGGCGTCCTAAAAGTGAAGTTTTGAGTGCCACAACTCCACTTTCCGTAACTAAATTAAAACTCGTTCCAAGTATCGTAGAGCGTAGATTTTCTATTTTTACGTTGCCGTTTTTTTCGCCTACAACAATGCTTTTACCCGGGTATTCTTTGCTCATTTTTAGGGTATGCTCGTTGTCGCCGTTAAAGACTACGACGCCATTTTCTCCAATGAAATCAGCTAGTTCCTGCTTGGCTTTTTTGATGTTTTCCGTCGTCCTAAAAGTATCTAAGTGCTGGTCGCACACACCGGTTATTATGCCGTAATTCACACCTATAAGTCGGCATATATCCTTAACGTCACCCCGTCTTCTCGCACCCGCTTCAGCAAGAAAAATCACGGGCTTTTCGCTTTCCGAAAAGCCAGCGGGTAGCTTAGCAATATACCTACTTATCCCCATAGGCGTATTCATATTTCCGCTGGGCGTAAAGACGGAATATTTTTCTTCCAAAAGCTTAAGGAGAATATTTTTACAAGAAGTTTTACCAAAACTTCCGGTAATTACTATTTTTATAAGGTCGCTTTCCCTTACCGCTCTAGAGTTACGCATTGCGTAAGCATAATTGCGTTTTCTTTCAAGCGGAGCAATTATGGAGTTCACTATAAAAAGAATATATTCGCTAATAACCGCCGTAAGCGTAAGGCATAAAAGCCGTATAAAGCCGTTAAAAACAAGCGAAAAAGTGACGTTTAACGCAAATATACATAAAAAATATGGAAGGGATACCCTAATTCCCCTTGCCGTAAACTTAAATCTCTTGCGAGATGAATAATATGCGGTTAGCAATAATACTCCAATAAGGAGCAAAAGAGTAAAAAATATTAAAACGCCGACTACCGAAAGGTACTTTTCCGTCACCACCGCCGTAGCTAATGCCAATGAAACAAGACAATTAAACGCTATGGGTTTTAACTTAAACGTGGCGTGATAATCATAACTCTGCAGTCTATAAAGATAGAAAAGTGAGCGAGCAAAAGCATAAAAATTAGTTGAAATTATTATGAGAGCATCAATCATCACCACTAATATATGCCTTTATGAGCGAAAGAGTTTCTCCCCTTTTTTCTATATAACTAAAGTGCCCCGCATCATTTAAAACTTTGAGTTTTGCTCCCTTAATTTTACGTTTATATCTTCTTGCCATATAAAGTGGCGTAGCTTTGTCGTTTTTACCCCAAATTATGAGCGTTTTTTGCGTTATATAGGCAAGGTCTCCGTCCGTAAAATCATTAATAAAATTAATGAACGCCTTTTTTTGAGCATCGTTCAACGCACTATAATCACGTGAGCCGTCGAGCCCCTTCTTGCCTAGTTTTTTAAGTAGTTTGTGGGCAAAAATCCTAGCATAATAATTTATGCACCGCCTAGGCTTTAGCCCCGCCGAATCAATGAGAACGAGTCCTTTGAGAATATGTGGGAACTTTCTTGCAAGCCTTACGCCCACCCTTCCGCCAAACGAGTGACAAATGAAATAGGCATCCGCTATACACTCGGCGTTCAAAATATCACGAATCATAAAAACGTACTCATCAATGGTTGATGCAGGGAAGACGTTATCATGGAATCCAAAATCCACCAGCACCACCCTACTTTCCCCTTTTAGTGCATTTGAAATACCCCTAAAAGACTCCAAACTCCCCATGAACCCATGCAAAAACACAAGCGTTCTTTCACCCTTTCCAAAAACTTGATAGTTAAGCATAAAACAATGTATGCAAGCAAAAAGTGAGAAGTTAAAAATGTTGGATTTCTTAAAACGCATTAGTTTGGATGAGATAAGACGGAAAGAAAAAAACGTACGACAGGAGTTTACTTAGGGGTAAATGACTGATACGTTTTTTAACTTTTCTAACCAGGTCGCCAAAATATCATTATCCTAAAGTTTGAGTTAGCTCGTCCTATTGTTAGACTCCTTAAAAACACGCTAGTTTGGATGAAAACCGACGGAAAATTAAAAAACTCTCGACGGGAGTGTACCAAGACGTACATGACCGAGAGAGTTTTTGGTTTCCTATGGTTTTCGCCAAAATAGCGTGTTTTTACAAATAGAGCCAATAAATCCTTGCCGGCCTTCCCCACCCATAATAGTGCGGGCGAAGTCCTTTGTTTTCGAAGCCCACACTCTCATAAAGAGCAATGGCGGGTTTGTTGGCATCGTCAACTTCCAGCGTAATGGCTTCTATGCCGTTTTCCCTTGCGGAATCCAGCATATATTTTATGAGCGAGCGTCCCACACCTTTGCCACGGTGAGAAGCGGTAACCGCAACGTTCATAATGTGCCCTTCATCAAGTATGTGTGCATATCCACAGTACCCAATAACCTTATTTTCCGTATCTTTAGCTACAAAATAGAACTTATTTTTGTCCGCATACTCCATGCAAAAACTTTCGTATGACCAGGGATGCTCGAAGCACTCCTTCTCTATTTCCGCTATGGCGTGAAGGTCTTCCAGGGCGTATTTTTCTATCTTAAAATCTTTTTCCATTATGCTTCCGCCGACGATTTTTTCATATAGAAAGGCTTAGCAACCATGCTGAATTCGCCTTTTAGAATTTTATTTTTTAGCACTTTAACGTGCTTTTCCAAGCAAGGAGAAGTGAAGATAATTCTCTTACCTTCATAGTCTATTTCGCTAATATTTTGTGCCTTATATTCCAGCGTTTCGCCGTCTTTATATAGGGCGTAATAGTTGTCGTGCTTGCAGTCGATTAGCCCTAAAGCTTCCCCTTCATCAACGAGCATACTTTCAAGCTCCGTTATTTCCACGAGCTTTGCTCCGCTTGCATATGCCATTGCGTTAGCGGTAGATACCCCTATTCTTATTCCCGTAAACGAACCGGGGCCAACGACTACGCCAACGTAATCCAACTCTCTGGCATCAATTTCCGCCTTCTTAAAAAGCTCGTCCAGTTGGACGAGTATTTCGGACGTATGTCTTCTCGCTCCGGCGTTGCCTACGTATTCGTACGTATTTTCTCCGTCTATTACGGCAAGGGCAAGTTCGCCTGCCGAACTATCTATTATGCAAGCTTTCATATTCCTAATATCTCCCAACG
>JAZNYA010000170.1:0-10737 GCA_045594145.1 Candidatus Stercoripulliclostridium sp.
TAAGTTCTGCTAGCATTGCCGTACCGGTTGCACGAATTTCAGCATCACTCAATCCTTGAGCGTGTAGCACGTCAAGTGCGTTTTGAGTTAAAATGTGAGAACCTACGAACATGGGATTATATACCGTTTGAACGATAATCTTTGCAGTAGGATTGATGCTACGAATATAATCGAAAGCAGTATAGAAATCTTCACGAGCAGTAGCAACGTTTGCATCCAAATCAGCAGTGATTCCATTAGCGTAATCGATAGTCATTTGGCTAACGTCGTTTTGGAGAAGGTCGTTACCAAGAATAGATACGGCGATTATATCCGAAGTCTTAAGTAGGGTGTTGTTCATGCGAGCCCCATCATCGGGAGCACTTATGTAATTATAAAATTGTCCCGTTTTGTGTCCGGATACCGAACGGTTGTGAAATTCGAAATTAGCAATTCTTCCTACTAGACCATAATAGCCAAAACCATCTCTTTCACCAAAGGGAGATGCACCCAAAACGGCTTCCGCAATAGAGTCGCCCCAAACGGAAAATACTACTTCAGGTTCTTTTTCACCTATAAGGTCAAGAGAACTTGCAACCGCTATACCACCAACGGATAGCGTCAAAACAAGTGAAATTACAACTATAAAGATTTTTGCTTTCATATTGAATCTCTCCCCAATATTTTAACGATTACTTATATAATACACTCACGCACGCATTAAGTCAATAATGGTTTTTTAAAAATACTAAATTTTATTGCACTTGGGCTCGCTAACATTTATAATATAAGCATGGCATACACTTTATATTTAAAAAAAGGCGAAGAAAAACGCATACTGGCAGGACATAGTTGGGTTTACGCCAACGAAGTACAACGAATAGAAGGCAAAGACCGTAATGGTGCTCTTGCTACCGTTTGTAGTTTCGATGGGAAATTCCTAGGCAAAGGCTACATCAATCACCTTTCCAAAATCATTGTTCGCATATTCATAAGAGAAGATGTTCAGGATACCAAAGAATTATTTTTGGAACGCCTAAATCGAGCAAACAATAGCAGAAAGGCTTTAGGGTACGAAGACTCGTATAGGGTTTGTTTTGCAGAAGCCGACGACATCCCCGCACTCATAGTAGACAAATATGCAGACGTCCTTTCCGTACAATTTCTTTCGCTCGGCATGGACAAAAGAAAGGAACTAATCACCGAGTGCCTTGTAGAAATTTTCAATCCTAAAGGCATCTATGAGCGTAGTGACGTTGCCGTAAGACTAAAAGAAGGACTACAAGAAGTTAAAGGTGTTCTTTATGGAGAAGTTCCGGATAGAGTCATAATAAACGAAAACGGCATTAAAATTGCAGTTGACGTTAAGGGTGGACAAAAAACAGGCTACTTCCTAGACCAAAAGGAAAATAGGCTTGCATCAAGAAAATATTGTAAGGATAAAACGGTTCTGGACTGTTTTTCCAACACCGGCGGTTTTAGTCTTAACGCAGCAACGGTTGCAAAAGAAGTAACGGCAGTAGATATCTCCCCTACCGCTATCGCATCGGTAAACGAAAACAAAGCGTTGAACAGCTTTACCAACTTGAACGCAGTTTGTGCTAACGTATTCGATATTCTAAGGGAATATCGTGACGCAGGCAAAACCTTTGGCACAGTCATACTAGACCCGCCTGCATTTACCAAAAGCGTTGCGGAAATTAAAGATGCTATTCGTGGCTATACCGACATTAACGTACTAGGATTAAAGCTTGTAGAAAAAGGCGGATATCTCATTTCTTCATCCTGCTCTCACTACGTTAGTGCACAAGCATTTGAAAAGATGCTGATAGACAGTGCAAGAATAGCAAGACGTAGAGTAAAGTGCATAGAAATAAAGTCTCAAGCCCCCGACCATCCCTATTTACTTTGTGCAGAAGAAACAAGCTATCTAAAATTCTTCGTACTACAAGTTGACTAACCCCACCACCAACGAAATAAGGAAATAATAATGGCAATAACTATAAACATTTACTACACCGGCAAAAACGGCAATGCTAAAAAGTTTGCAGAAGAAATGACTGCAAGCGGAATAGTAGATGAAATAAGAAAAGAAAACGGCAACCTTCGCTATGAATATTTCTTCCCAATGAACGATACAGAGACCGTACTTTTAATTGATAGTTGGGAAAATCAAAATGCTATCGACGCTCACCACGCCACGCCAATGATGGCAAAGATAATTGAGTTTCGTGAAAAATATGATTTGCACATGAAAATCGAAAGATACGTTTCCGAAGAATTGCCGGACAAAGACAAAAGTTTTGTTAGAAAATAATTCCCTACGCTTTCGAAACAAAACCCCGATAGAACAAATCTATCGGGGTTTTTGTGTTATTGGTTAAATAATCGTTATTCAACTACCACTTCACCGTCTTCCTTAATCGTAATGGTCATATCATCCTTTACGTAGTTTAGGAATTCTTCGCCAAGGCTATCCACAACAGGCATGTTTACGTCGTCTAGCCATACGTCCGCAAGAACAGCTCCGGCGAGAGCCAAGCTGTCAATGGGATTGGAGAATAGAAGACATGCGGGTTGACGTTTCATTGCACATGCACAATATAAAACGAGTCCACCGGTCGTAGAGCCTATGGTTTGGGGAAGGCAAAGAGCCTTGCCACACATTTGCTTACCATACAAATCGGAGTTGTTTTGGTCGCCACACGTTGCCATCTTATCACCAAATTGAAGAGCCTTTTGGAAAGAAGCCAAGGTGTTTAGTCCGCCGTGTGAAACGAGTGCGGGAGCAGTAATAGTACCAGGAGTTATAACACGACCTTTAAAAGTTTTCATTATGCTTTACCCCCTTTAGTAATTTGGATGAGAATTTCATCGTCGGTATAATATTTTGCAGTAGTATAAGTGCGTAACTTATTGGACGAAGTGATAACAGGTTTCTTGCCACACAAAGGATTGTTCATATACATCAATGGGCAAATATAGGAAGTAATAACACCCGTTGCCTTTAACCTAGCAGCATATTCAGTCTTTTCGAATTCCTTTAAAACGGCAGGTGCTGCAGTGAATACGGTAGGAATAACAACCTTACTGTTACCATACTCTTTAAGTGCGTTTTCTACCTTGTCCGTCCAAGTCTTTAATTGTTCCAAAGACATATGCGGGCATCCCATAAAGCATAGTTTGGGAGTCGCATCTTTGTTTTTCCATATTACAGGATATGAGTCGTATACTCTTTGGAGTTCAGCATCGTCTATGACGTATTCCTTTGCTCCTTCCACTACTAATGCATCACCCATTAGCTTTGCTTCCGGAGTAAGATTTGCTACGTGATATAGCCCTACTGCTCCGTTAGATGCGGTTGCTGCACCAAAGTCTTTTAGGTAAGTGCAAGCTGCATCGTCAAGTTCCGTTCCCAACCACTTATCTAGTCCTACGATATACGGAACGTCTTCCATAACCTTCATGCCGATTGCAGAACCTAATAGTTGTGCTTCAGGCTTTTTAGTTGTTTCAATCTTGATTACCCAAGTTGCTTTTCTGCCTTCATCGGTGAGTAGTCCAAAGTGCGGAACGTAACCAACTATGGAACCCATAACGTCCATTATACCGGAGTTACGATTACATCTTGCACCAAGAACGGAGTTTGCGTATACTACGGCACTAGATTCCGACCAAGAAAGAATATCACCAAACTTGGGCTTGTTGCCTACTTCGTTCATATAGCAAGTACAAGTGAAGGCATCCTTATTGAGAAGACCGAGTTTTTCAAGTTGACCTTCATAGAAATCTTGCTTGGAATACATGAACTTGTTAAAGATAAATCTTTCCAAAAAATTTGCAGGAACGTTTTTATCTACAGGACGGGGGTCTGCGGAGAATTTTTGTCCGGAGCAAGCCCCTGCTTCCAATATTTTATCCATGAGTTCATATACCGGAGTTAAAGCCTTCAAGCCAAATGACGTTACCAAGTGGTTATATTCCGAAGTAACCGCTACCATCTTGTCTGCATTGAACGCTTCGCCGTACTTAACTAGAGTTAACATAACTTTTGCAAGGGTCTCACCTTGCGAGCCGTTTAATATGGCTTGTTGTTGTTCGTTTAATTGCATACTTATCTTCCTTTTCGTTAAATTTTCATTGCTACGTCCCAAGCACCCCAAATTACAGTACGAAGACTTCCTACTGCTTTAGCGTCGCCTATAACGTGTACGTTCTTTTTCTTTGCTACAACGGGAGCAGGAATATAACCAACGGAGACGATTACAGAGTCGGCTTCTATTTCACTTACGCCACCATCTTTACCTGCAACGACTACGCTTCCGTCTTTTATTTCTTTAACCATGCTTTCTAGATATACGGGAACTTGCTTGGTTGCAAAGAAATCACGGAGATAGCTTGAATTGGGGAAAGGTATTTTAGCAGAAACCATAAGGTCGTGTTGAGTTTCTACTATAACGGGGATCTTGCCTTTCAAGAATAAATCATAAGCAATTTCACAGCCTGTCAATCCGCCGCCGATTACTACTACCTTTTCGCCTACTTCCTTTTCACCTAGCAAATATTCTACGGCTTCTACGGAATTTTCTATGCCCTTAATCGGTACTTTTCTTGCCTTTGCTCCGGTGGCAACTATTACTTCATCTGCACCAAGAGTAGCGACGTCTGTTACTTCCGTATTAAGTTTTACTTCGATGGGATATTTGGTGAGTTCTCTTGCGTACCAAGCAATTAAAGCCTTATCTTTTTCTTTGAAAGAAGGTGCTGCTGCCGCAATAAATACGCCACCAAGCTTATCACTCTTTTCATAAAGTGTGACGGAGTGTCCACGCTTTGCACAAACCAAAGCTGCTTCCATACCGCCGATACCGCCACCAATAACTGCTACTTTCTTTACCTTCTTTGAAGGCTTTAGAGAGTACTTATTAGATTGCATAACGGTTGGATTCAAAGCACAACGAGCGATGTGGCTTGCATCGTGAATAGATTGTGCGTTTGCTACGCCCTTATAGTGTGCCATATTAAAGCAAGCGTTATGACAGCAAATGCAAGGACGAATATCTTCTATTCTGTTTTCTATGAGCTTCGTTACCCATTCTGAGTCGGCAAGGAATTGTCTTGCTACGCCAAGTGCATCGATTCTACCTTCTTCTATTGCCTTTGCACCTACGTCCGGTTCCATCCTTCCTGCACATACAACGGGTATATCAACGAATTTCTTAATGTGTGCAACGTCTTCAAGGTTGCAGTTTTGGGGCATATACATCGGGGGATGTGCCCAGTACCAAGAGTCATAGGTACCATTGTCTGCGTTTAACATATCGTAGCCTGCATCTTGGAGATATTTTGCAGCCTTTTCACTTTCTGCCATATCACGACCAATTTCTTCATATTCTTCGCCGGGAATAGCTCCTACGCAAAAATCTTTAACTTTTGACTCTACTGAATAACGCAAAGATACGGGATAATCTTGTCCGCAAGCGTTCTTGATTGCTTTTACGATATCCGTTGCAAAACGATATCTATTTTCGAAAGAACCGCCATATTCATCCGTACGCTTATTGGTATATTTTAATGCGAATTGGTCAAGTAGATATCCTTCGTGTACTGCGTGTACTTCTACGCCATCAACGTCTGCTTCTTTCAAAAGAACGGCAGTCTTTGCAAAAGCATCTACTATTTCTTCTATTTCTTTGACGGTCATTGCACGGCAAGTAACTTTATCCGACCATCTGGACGGAAGTTCGCTGGGAGATGCAGATTCATAACGAAGGTCGATAATCGGCTTAAGGATATCACGTACTACCGGCATGTTATTTAGCATAACAAGGGGTGTCGGAATTGCCCAAGACCTACCCATACCGGCGGTAATTTGAACAAATAATTTTGCACCATAACTGTGGATTTCCTTCATGAATTCCTTTAGCTCTTTGAACATCTTTTTGTTTTCATAAAGCCATTGTCCCATGAAGGTACTCTTAATTGGTGCAATACCGGGAATTATTAGACCAACGTTGTTTTTAGCCTTTTCGATAAAAAACTTTGCAGCTTCTTTATCAAAATGGTTGCCTGTTTTTTCCATCCAACCAAAAAGAGAAGTTCCACCCATAGGGCATAGAACTATTCTGTTTTTAATTTCGACGTTACCTATTTTCCATGGTGTAAACAGGGCTTGATACTTGGTGTCGATGTTTTCCATAAGCACTCTCTGTCTCCTTGTTTATTTAGACGTGTTTGATTTGTCTTTATATACTTAGTATATAATCACTATCCACTAAAGTCAATATGCAATTTTGAAAAAATAAACCCCGTATATCAAATACGGGGTGGATTGTTTTATTTTGGCTTTAAATTATTATTTATCGTACTTCTTAGCGAAGTTTTCTAATACTTTAACGCTTATTGCATAGCAATCGGCAAGAGCGTTTTCATCCATGTTGTCATAAGTATCACGCATGGTATGATAGTAAGGTTGAATTTTATGGTTCATACCGGTAATACTTGCAGCACGATATCCTGCTTGTTGGAAAGCTGCGGGATTGGTAGCTCCGCCAAACGGGGGAACGATATTTCTTGAGCATTGTAGGTCAAGCTCCTTCGCTGCATCCATAAACGCATCGCAAACTTCTTCATCCATCTTAACGGTTCCGTTAAGGTCACGGTAGTTTACGTTAAGGTGTTCTTGTTCTCTTATGGTATCATAACCGATAATCCAAGTGGGAATACCATCTTGGAATTCTTCCTTATGGGCTTCTGCCCAGGCCTTTGCTCCACGAAGACCTGCTTCTTCCGAGCCACAAAGCAATGCACCTACTTCTACGTGTTCTAGTTCAATGCCATTTTCCTTCATCGCCTTAAGAATTGCAATGCCCATATAACAACCGGATAGATTGTCGTTTGCTCCGTCAACAATGGTTCTTTCGTCCCACATAAAGTACAAGCCAAACATAAAAGGTGCGAAAATCAACAATGCAAAGCCTGCGTAATATAGCCATCCATATAGTTCGGGGGTTGCAACTTGAGCGGTTGCTCCAACTTTTATGGTGGCAATTATGAAGAATACCAAGCTTACGAGTGCTCCGCCTACGCCTACTATAATATGGCCTTCATACGCCCATCCGCCAAGCCTATTGTTAAAGGGAAGATTCCAAACTGCATCGGGGTGTCCATCAAACAAAATACGTGCCTTGGTTTCACCCTTAGGTTTCTTTATTGCGGTAACGTTTGTTCCGGTCGCTTCCGGGAAAAGAAAGTCAACGAGCTTTTTATAGAAACCGAATTGAATAAACAATACGATAAATCCGAAAACGGTGAGTACTACGCTTGCAAGCGGTACGAAAAAGTAGGTAATATAGCTAAGCAATACGCAAGTGATGGTTATGTATATCCAACCGAAAAATGCGTTGGGGTTTTCTTTAAAACTTTCTACGGTTACCCTTTCACATCCGCATTCGTTCTTAAGAACTTCTGCCATATATTCACACGCTACCTTTTCGCCTTCCGAACCGGGAGCACGTTTAGGCATATCTTTGCATATATGGGTGATTTCATCAACCATATATTTTGCCGATTGTTGCTTTTCTGCTATGAGTTTAGAAAACATTTTATCTCTCCTTCTCCATAAAGTTATTATATTCTATCACAAATGCTCGCATTTTACAATACGAAAGTCTACTTATCATTAAAAAATTCGACAAAATCCACCTGCCCGTCGTAGTACCTTTCACCTTTAAAGTTTTTAAAGTTAAAAATCGTAGCCGTTTTACCACGCTTACAAGAAATTTTCTTTACGTAGGGCAAGTTCGGTGCGTCTTGGTAGTCAGTAACTACCAATTTCTTATAAGGTAATTTTTCAAACCTTTCAACAAGCTCCGGATAATCCCAAGGAAGTCCTGCAACTATGACTCTAACGTCCGCATAATTAACTCTCTTTGCCCGAGTTACCCATTTCTCGATTGCATGCTTAGTAATATGATAATGGACGCAATAAATTTTTACGTCACCCAGTAGTAAAACGGGATATAAATGGCCTTCCCTTTTGGTCTTTACCGGAGTAAGCGACATATAGTAAGGAAGATTTTCCATCATTTTCAAAAAGTCGTCGAACCTAATATATACGTTGACTGTAGGACTATTGAATCTTACGCCCAAATCCGAACAAACAACGCCACCCAAACAAGACGAAGAGAACAAAGAAAAATCCTTGTTCTTTAGTCTACTACGCTCTTCTTTTTCCAAAGGAGCACGTTTTCTACCACCTAGTATTCTTCGTATGATGTAGATTGGGTGTTGCATGATTAGTACCTATCAAAAAATGCTTTCATCTTAGGTAGAAGCGGTTCTTCCCCTAACACTTTATCAAAAAATTTACCAACGAAAGCAATAATGGGAGAATTAATAAACGTCGTTATTAGGGTTCCTAAACCAAGATTATGGAAACTCGTTTTATATATTTCAGCCCAATTAAACGTAGCAACGTCGTCGAATAGAACAAGTGCTAAAACTACCGCTATCACAAGCAAGCTTACGTCGTAAGCAAGCTTGAATTTGCTTATGTTCAATTTATAACGAAGGGAAACTTCTTTAACAAAAACATCATAGGATTGAACGGGTATATACGTGCGGAAGAAACAAGCAACACCCATTGCGGTTATGACGTCACCAATTATTAACATTACGTAACGCAACCATATTTGACCAAAGGGTTCCGGTCCAAAAAGGAATAGCCATAAATCCAAAACGTAGCCGTATATGACGCCCACTGCGATGGTAATAAGATAACTAAATTTTATTTTTCCTACAACTGCACAAAGAAGAAGTGCAAAGAAAGCTTGAACTATATATTCTACTACGCCAACCGTAAAGAAAGGTGCTACGTCTGCAATGGCATCGTAAATGATAAACGCGGGTGCGGCTATCATACTTACACCCAAATCCGCTTTTTTACAAATGGTTACCCCTATCGAAATTAGGATTATGCCGAGAAACCAATAAATCTCTCCGCCCTTTTGAAATTTTCTTAATTCTTTTTTCATATGCCGATTATAACATATTATAATATTATAATCAAACCTATTCTCCTATTCACAAGTGAGCATATATCCTTTTTATACCCTATTCTTTTCTTGTTAGAGTAGAAGTAAAATAATTTATCGTCATAGCTACGTTATACATTGAAAAAATGTATATTTGTGCCGGAGCAGAAACGTGGCAATAACTACTGGGGTCGCTAATTTCCACAAGAGCAAAAACACCGCTTATTACCAAAAAGCATAATACGCCAAGCGAAAGGTAAAATTGGCGGAGATTACGCTTAAATAGCGTTATCGTCATAATAATTAAAGTGACAAGGAAACCAAAAATCCCCACGGTACAAAAGCCCGTATGAATAGAACGCAACATTTGCACGTTGGGGTCTGGGTCATTATAAGCAGGAATAGATATTCCTATTATCAAAAGAATACAACTAAGTGCCGTTACTCCATAAAAGAGCATCTTCCACTTTTTCGTGTATCCCGCTACGTCAACTGCCATTTTGGTAGCATAAAAGAAGCAAGCAAATTCAACGGCTCCCCATAATAGAACGAGCCATAACAAATTTTCCGGCCAGGCAAGTCTGGATAAAGAATTATATAGTGCAGTTTGTTCTCCGCTGGAAATAACCAATATGCTAAATATCGGTACAATAACAAAGGCACAAACAAACAAAACTATTTCTTTTACTCTTTGATTTTTGATTGCAATTGGTTCCGTAAACACTTTACACCTTCTTCTTTATAGTATGACTTAACTAGCATTTTACATACTAAAAGTTAAATTTTCATGAATTATACCAATTGATTTTTTCCGGATTTAAGGTCAATTTTTAAGAAGATAAGCGTTATTATGAAAAGTGTAAACAAAGTAAGTAACACATATGGGAAAATAAACGTGCCTACGGCATCGGCCACTAAGCCGAAAATCATTGGGGACAGCATGACGCTTATATATGTGGTTGCCATTTGCGAGCCTATTACAGCTTGCGACAAACGTTCTCCAAAATTTATGGGAGCAAGATACGTCATAGTGGGATACATCGGTCCTATCGCAAAACCCATCAAGAATAATCCTACGCACGAAAGTAAGACGTTGTTTATGGGAATAATAAGTAGAACTATGGCAAGAAATTGCAATCCACTACTTGCATAAATTACATGCCATGGGGATACCTTGTTGGCAAATATGCCGGAAACAAACCTTCCTAGTGTAAGTCCTATAAAATATATAGCGACCATTTGAGCACTAACGCTTGGGTCAACGCCCTTGCTTTCTACCAAAAATGAACTGCCCCAGCTGGTACAAACCGATTCTATACCGACGGAAAACATAAAAATTAGCCACGTTGCACGAACTGCAGGCACTTTTACAAGTTTAATTAAAGATACGTTTCTCTTTTTAGCTTCTTCTACGCTTACGGTTTGCTCGGGATGTACCTTTTTCCAAAGCGGAATTGCACAAATGGTAACAATTGATATTATAGATTGTACTATGCACGCAAGAAAATATCCCGTTCTCCAATCCCCTTGTTTTATTCCAAACGACATCAAAAACGGACTAACGGCTACTCCTATGCCATAAAAACAATGTAGCCAATTCATAATTCTGGCATTATAATGTGTGGCAACGTAGTTATTTTGAGCTACGTCTATAGCCCCTGCTCCCAATCCTAAAGGAACTGCCGAAAGACACAAAAATACCAGATGATTAGAAAATGCAAAA
>JAZNYA010000171.1:0-6032 GCA_045594145.1 Candidatus Stercoripulliclostridium sp.
GGGTTTGGGCTTAGCCCATAGAGTATTTGACTAGTTAAATGCGATGCTCGCATTTGGTGATATTTTCCAATTTCTCCTATGATTTATAATTAGGCAAGCGACTTTTTCTTCGCAATAACGATAGTTACGTAATATTCATAATAGAAATTTAAATCGGCAAACATATCGTCTATGCGTTCTAACGCTTCCCTGCACCATTGATATTCTGCTAATGCCGTTTCAATTTTTTGTTCATCTTGCGTTTCCGTTGCTGCGTTTAATGCCTTAGTAAAATAATTTTTTCTCCAAGAGAAAGTATTTTGGAAAAGTGCATCCCTATCGACCACGTCTTTTCCTACGGTATTAATTACAAAAGGTTTAAATTCAACATCAACGAATTTTGCACTATTGAGCAAGTTATAAATTTTTCTACCATGGAAGCGGTCTGATGCTCCTGCTACTTGATAGGTCTTTTCTATGATGCTGTTTATAATCTTTTCTGGGTCGGGATAACCTATCTTCAAGCCATCGTCACACGTTCTTATGTAGATATAACCATTGGGAAGCAGTAGCGACCTTAACTTTTTGAGTGCTTCCAAGGTGTCTGCCGTATGGTGTAGTGACAACGCACAATAAACGATATGGAAACCCTTTATTTTTTTACGATTGCACTCGGCTCTGACTATATCGATAAATTCCACGTCGTCTATGTTTGCTTGTATTGCGTGATATGGGGCGCTTTCTTGGTTGAACTCATCTACACATTTGCTAAACTTATCCACACCCAAAACGTCCACCTTATCGCCGAACTTAGAGAAAACTCTTCTGGTAGTTTCTCCCATGGAGCAACCAAAATCTAAAACTTGCACGACGGGTTCGTTAATTTTTTCAACAAGCACCTTAAGGTTATCATAGTCGGTTCTACTTTCTTCCATGGCTTGTATTTTTAGTCTATTCTTTTCGTCGCCGATATCATAGCCGTAGCTAGAACCCTTCTTCTTTGATTTTTTCGCAGTTTTTTCTTCTTCTATGTTCAAATAATTAGCAATAAAAGAAACGGCTTTTTGCACACCATTTTCCGCATATACGAACGATTGGTTTTGCCTAATAGTTCTAGGATAATCCTTCATGTGTGATTCGGTATCATGAATTAAAGAAATGAAGGTGCCCTTTTTGTTTTCGCTCAAAATATCGTTATAGAAGCTATCCCACTCGTAACTTACCCAGTTGCTATTTACGTTTGCGGGAGAAGTGCCGACGACAACCATAACGCTGGCGTGTTCTAATTCTTCATCTATTTTTTTCTTATAATCAGCTCTTCCTGCCTTTAATAACGAAACGTCGCTAAAAAACGTCGATATTTTAACCGCACGCAAAGCTTCATAAAGTTCTTGGGCGATTTCATAATCTTTAGTAAATCCACCCAATGCATCGTGCATTTTAAAAGAAATAAAAACTTGGTTCATCTTTTTCTCCTTTAAAGGATAATTCTTCCTTTGTCCATTATAGTAACGTCACCGCCGTTTGTTTTTGCGGTTATTGTAAGTTGGTCGTATCCCACCATAAAGTCAACGTGAACTGCGGAAACGTTGAACCCCATGGGAGTATTATTTGCACTATATTCTTTGCACGTGCCCGGGTAAGCATTACCCAAAGCAAAATGGCAAGATGCGTTTTCATCAAAAAGCGTTATGCCGAAAACCTTGTTTTGCAATGCAACCGGAGACCTGCAGTCCACTATGGCAACTTCACCAAGACTACGACTTCCTTTATCAATGCTAAGCAAGTAGCCTAATGCATCTTTGCCCTTTTTAGCATCGTGTTTTATCACTTTTCCATCTTTAAAATGCAATTCAAAGTCGTCTATTATCGTTCCATTATAATGAAGCGGACGGGTGGATTTAACTACGCCGTTTATGCCGAACGCATCGGGGAAAGTAAACACTTCATAAGTGGGCATATTCACCACAAATCCACCCTTATCGGCACCAAGCCAAACAGCAGAAGGAGCTATTTTAACGGATAGATTGGTTCCGTTTGGAGCTTTATAATTGAGCTCCGATATTTGCAAACTATTCAACCTTGACGCTAATGCAGAATTATTTTTCAATTGATTTTGCCACTTGGTCATAGCGTTTCCTTCGTGAGAAATCATGCACATTTCAAAGATACTATTATAAAATCGTGCAGTAGCATCATCGCCGTCATATAACGTTTTTGCCCATTTTTCATTTGGCAAAATGGCAATTGTCCAAGAAATCTCATAAGAAAGTTGCCTTACTTTATATTCCGACTGAGTAATTCTCTTAATTTTAGATGCTTCCACCATCTTTTTTTCTTCTATTCCATTAAAAACTTCGGGAATATCCGTCTTAAAAATCAAGAAAGCTGCACCGTCTTTAGCATATTGATTCCACTCGGAATAATCAAAAAACTCGTTATTCTTAATTTCATCAAAAGATATATTCTTAAGGATTTCCGCTTCTTTTTTTGCATCTTGCCAAAAAACGTGTATGTTTTTAACACCTATTTCTTTGGCATAATCCAAAAATCTCCCTAAAGCATCTTCACAAACTCTATCGCAAGAGACAAAAAGCGACTTATCAATCTTTAAACAAAATCTTAACAACAAATCAAAATATTGCTTTTCTAAATCCAAAAAATTCTTGTCCATTTTTATTCCTTAGTTTTGCCGGATAGCCTTTTCTAAGTTTTTCCCCTTTATGCTTTTGCATCATTGCTACTTGTAGTATAACACTTAACCTTGTCTATTGCAAATAAATTAAAAACCTTAATCACCATTTGACTTTAACGTACTCCATAATATATAATATACGCAACAAATTTACCAAGGAGTATAAAATGAAAATTCCTTTCGTAACCAAAGAAAAAGTAGAAGAAATATCAAAGGTTTATCCCACCCCCTATCACCTATATGATAAGAAAGGTATAGTCGATAACGCAAAAGGCCTTTTCGATGCGTTCAGCTGGAACAAGGGCTTCAAAGAATATTTTGCAGTTAAAGCAACACCCAACCCCGCTCTCATCAAACTACTAAAAGAGCAAGGTTCCGGCGTAGACTGCTCTTCCTATACCGAACTTATGATGGCAGAAAAACTCGGCTTTAAGGGTGACGAGATTATGTTCTCTTCCAACGAAACCCCCGCCGAAGAATATATTTATGCTCGCAAGCTTGGTGCTATCATCAACCTAGACGACATCACCCATATCGACTTCTTGGAAGAGTGTGCAGGCCTTCCCGAAAAGATTTGCCTTCGCTATAATCCCGGTGGCGAATTCACCATCAATAATATGATTATGGGCACTCCCGCCGACGCTAAATACGGCCTTACCCGTGACCAATTCTTTAAGGCTGTAAAAATCCTTATGGCAAAGGGCGTTAAGGAATTCGGCGTACACGCATTTCTTGCAAGCAACAACATAGAAAACGAATACTATCCCGTGCTAGCAAAAACGCTCTTCACCCTAGTTAAAGACGTTACCGAAGAAACCGGTGCAAAGTTCGTTTTCGTAAACCTAAGTGGTGGTATTGGTGTCCCATATCGCCCCGAACAAAAGAAAACCGATATCAATGTAATTTCCGCAGGCGTAAAGAAAGCATACGATGAAATCATAACCGCAAGCGGCATAAGCGACCTAAAAATCTTCACCGAACTCGGCAGATATATGCTCGCTCCCTATGGCGGTCTAATCACCAAGGTAGTACACTTTAAGCACACCTACAAGGAATACGCAGGCGTAGACGCTTGTGCCGCTCACCTTATGCGTCCCGCAATCTATGGTGCATATCACCACATCACCGTTCTCGGCAAGGAAAATGAAGAAAACTCCGTAGTATACGACGTAGTCGGTTCACTTTGTGAAAACTCCGATAAGTTCGCAGTAGACCGTCCCCTACCCAAGCTCGAGCGTGGCGACTATCTATTCATCCACGAAGCCGGTGCACACGGACACAGCATGGGATATAACTATAACGGCAAACTAAGGAGTGCGGAAATTCTTCTTAACGAAGACGGCTCTTTCGACCTAATTCGCAGAGCGGAAACCCCCAAGGATTTGTTTGCGACTTTGGATATTTACCCTGAATTCAAGTAAAAACACGCTATTTTGGCGAAAACCATAGGAAAACAAAAACTCTCTCGGTCATTTACGCTAAGTAAACTCCCGTCGAGAGTTTTTTAATTTTCCGTCGGTTTTCATCCAAACTAGCGTGTTTTTAAGGAGTCTAACAATAGGACGAAATAACTCAAACTTTAGGCCAAGGATGCATTTTGGCGAAATACATCACCTGCCCCCTTTTTATTAAAATTACTTAATAACAAAAATTGCTTCTTCTCTCCTTTAAAGACATCACATATGTTATCAAAAATCATTATATCTACTTAATTTTTTTATTAAGAAATCCCATATACTATCAAAAAACCTACGTATACAACTTTTTTCCTCTATATTGTGATATTCGTCATAATCATATGCTTCCCTTGTTACCGTGGGATTAAATTCGAAATAAATTTTATCTCCAATATACTTATAGTCTAGCATAACAGAACGGCGTTCTCCTTTTTTGTGATTTGTTGCAATATAAACGTATCCTTTTTCCGCCGTAAACAATTCTCTTGGAATTGTAACGCTAACTTTATTCTCATCACCCAATAATTCAGGATTACGTGCACCTTGCGAAACAACGTCTATTGGATATGTTTCGGCATTAAAATCATCGATAGAAAACAAAATCATACTACTATAGAAATCGTTTGATTCACAATCTTCAATGAAAGAGTCATTCGCTTCAGAAAATGATGAATACCCGGAATACTCACGAGCATATACTTTTAGTTGCTTATACTGACTATATTGTCTATCGTTTTTAGGAATACTTGTTCCACAATAAAAATCAATTATAATATCTTCATTAGCATCAAAAGTTCTATCTTCTTCTCTTATAAGGTAGCACATTTTCATTATTTCTACTTGCGTATCCTTTGATTGCCTACATCCAAGCAATAAACCGGCCACGCAAGCCATCAAAAGCACTACACAGACCAACTTTTTCAAATGAAATCTTTTTTTCATAGCGTGCTCCTTTAGGACTATACCCCACTTATACTATACACAATCATATTGCCTAAATAAATAGATATTGGAAAAATTTAACCGATTTTTAACTATAAGTTGACAGTGTTTTTTAATCCTTGCAAGCGAAACAAAGCTGAGTGAAGTCCTTTTGAATTAAAAAGACAAGCAAAAGAAAATCTCCCTGATGGGAGTTTGACTCCCCGTAAATGACCGAGTGAGAGTTTTATTTTGCTATGGATAACGCCAAAATAATGCGGTATTCATACCAAAGCAGTTGCCCACGCACTTAAAACGCATTAGTTTGGATGAGATAGGACGGAAAGAAAAAAACGTGCGACAGGAGTTTACTTAGGGGTAAATGACTGAGTACGTTTTTTTCTTTCCTAACTAGGTCGCCAAAATAATGCGTTTTACTGTTTCCCTATTGAAAAACCGCTCACTATATGCTAAACTATATCTAAATTGATATTAAAGGACAAAAAAGGAGAATTTTTATGTCAAAGCAAATCGTAGTAGTAACCGGCGGTGGCTCAGGTATGGGGCTCGCTACAATTAAAAATATGGATAAGGATTACGTCTTTGTAATTTCCGGACGTACCGTTTCTAAGTTGCAAAATGCCGTAGCAGACCTTAACGCTCTCGGCTACACCGTATACCCCTTTGCTTGCGACGTATCCAGTCGTGATAGCGTAAAATCACTCGTTGAATACGCAACCACTCTCGGAGAAGTTAAAATCGTCATAAACGCAGCCGGCGTTTCTCCCGCAATGAAGACCAATCCCGAACAAGTGCTTCGCATAAACGCTCTAGGCACTATGTACGTAAACCAAGAATTCAGCAAGGTTATGGCTAAAGGCTCGGTAATTTGCGATATAGCATCCAACTCCGCCTACGTTCTTCCTTCCTTTATGGCTCCCAAAAAGGCTTTCCGCCTTGCCGAAAAGAACGAAGATAAG
>JAZNYA010000172.1:0-5051 GCA_045594145.1 Candidatus Stercoripulliclostridium sp.
GAAATGCTCAAAGAACTCAAGGTTGAATACGTTATTATCGGACACAGCGAACGCCGTCAATACTTTGGTGAAACCGACCAAAGCGTTAACGCAAGAGTTAAGGCTGCTCTCGAAGCAGGTCTTAAACCCATCATTTGCGTAGGCGAAACCCTTGAAGAACGTGAAGCTGGCAAGACCGCAGAAGTAGTTATCCGCCAAACCAACGGTGCTTTCGAAGGTATCGACAAGGCATATCTTAAGAGAATCGTTGTTGCTTATGAACCCGTATGGGCTATCGGCACCGGCAAGACCGCTACTGCACAAGAAGCAAACGACACCATCGCTATCATCCGTAAGGCTATCAGAAAGCTTTATAACAAGACCGCAGCTAACGCAATGCGTATCCAATACGGCGGTAGCATGAACGCTAAGAACGCAACCGAACTCATGTCCATGCCCGAAATCGACGGCGGACTTATCGGTGGTGCATCTCTTAAAGCTGCAGACTTTGCAAAGGTTGTAAATTACTAAGATATGGATAGACAAATCGTTTTAGTAGTAATGGATGGTATCGGCAAGTCCAAAACCGGACTTGGCGATGCCGTTACCGAAGCACGCACACCTACGCTAGATAAGCTCCTTGCAACTTGCCCCCATACCTTCCTTAAGGCACACGGAACCGCAGTAGGTCTTCCTTCCGACGACGATATGGGTAATAGTGAAGTAGGTCACAACGCTCTTGGCTGTGGTCAAGTTTACTCTCAAGGTGCAAAGCTGGTTAACGAGTCTATCGAAAGTGGTGCTATTTATGCATCTAAAGCATGGAAGGAACTAAAAGACAACGTTGTAGACAACAATTCCACCATGCACTTCATCGGCCTTCTTTCCGATGGTAACGTTCATTCCAACGTTTCTCACCTTATTGCAATGCTAAAAGAAGCAAAGGTGGAAGGCATAAAGAAAGCAAGAGTACATATTCTTCTTGATGGACGTGACGTACCCGCAACCAGTGCGTTAACTTACGTTGATATGCTGGAAGAAACCCTTGCTAGCCTTAATGATGCTACCTTCGATGGTAAAATCGCATCTGGCGGTGGCAGAATGAAGATTACCATGGACCGTTACTGTGCTAACTGGGATATGGTTAAGAAGGGCTACGACGTACACGTTCATGGTATCGGTAGGGGCTTTAGTTCCGCAACCGAAGCTATCAATACTTTCAGAAGCGAAAACGCCGGCGTAATCGACCAAGATTTGCCCGCTTTCGTAATAACGGAAAACGATGCTCCCGTAGGCAAAATAGTAGACGGCGACTCCGTAATCCTATTCAACTTCCGTGGCGACCGTGCAATCGAAATAAGCATGGCTTTCGATAACGAAGACTTTGATGCTTTCGACCGTGGCAACGCTCCCAAGGTTATGTATGCAGGTATGCTACAATACGACGGAGACCTACATCTTCCCGCTCGTTTCCTAGTAGAACCGCCTTGCATTAAAGATACGCTAAGCGAGTTCTTGGTAGGCAAAGGGGTATCCCAATATGCAGTTTCGGAAACCCAAAAGTACGGACACGTTACTTACTTCTGGAACGGAAACCGCTCCGATAAATTTAGTGAAGAGCTAGAAACTTTTGAAGAAATCCCTTCCGACAAAGTATCTTTTGACGAACGTCCTTGGATGAAGAGTGCAGAAGTTACCGATGCTCTAATTAATGCTATCAAGTCTAAAAAATACGGTTTCATCCGCTCCAACTATCCCAACGGCGACATGGTAGGCCATACCGGTAGTTTTGAAGCCACCATCATCGGTGTAGAATCCGTTGACCTAGCATTATCTAGATTACTTCCCGTTATTGATGAAGAAAACGCAATCCTACTCATCACTGCCGACCATGGTAATGCTGATGAAATGTTAGAAAAGAACAAGAAGGGTGGACTACAACCACGTACGGCTCACAGCCTTAATAAAGTTCCTTTCATCGTTTACGGCGTAGATTGTGAAATCGCAGACAATGAAGATATGGGACTTGCAAACGTAGCCGCAACGGTAGCAAAACTTATGGGTTACGAAGCACCTGCAAGCTGGGAAAGTTCCATCATCAAGTAATCGAAAAATTATTCAAACGAAGAAAGATAGCCAAAGGCTATCTTTTTTTATTGTAAAAAAATAATTTAATGAAATTTTAAGGCAGTTTTTGTCTTTTCCTATATTGACACGTATGCGTATGTGCGATATAATATATATTAATATTTTATTATATAAGGGGACATGGGAATGTTTAAACTTTTCCGCAATTTGAAGCCGATGGCATGGATGATAGTAGTTATCATTGTTCTTGTCACGGGTCAAGCAGTTGCAGAACTTTATTTGCCCGAAAAAATGTCCGAAATCATCGATGATGGTATCTATATCGATTACGAGCCCCTTTACGAGCATTTGGAAATGGAAAAGCCTTCCAGCCTTTCTTCCGTAGATTCGGAAAAGACGCTAAAGGGTTACGATGAAGATACTATCCCCGTCTTCGAGATGGTGGAAGGTTTCTCTACTTTCGACCTTGCCGCTGCAATACAAGAAGAAGAAGGCGGAGATATCACCATCGATTTCGTTTTCCGTGACATCCCGGTCAAAGATAGTCAACAATTGTTCGACGACGTTATGACTCCTTTCCTAGAAGGATTAGAGCCTTATCAATTAAAAGCATTTGAGTGGCGTGATGCAAACGTCCCGGAAGCAGAGTGGGAAGACTGGGAACCTTCGTTCTGGGATTCCTATTATACCGACGCCGACCGTGCTCAAATAGCAGAAGTTATTAATGCTCTTTTGGTTTTTGACGTAAGCGATAACTATGAAGCTTCCAAGACCAATAAGTCTTCAATTAAGATAGAAGGTTCCAATGATGATATCACTGTAAATAGCCTTCTTAACCAAGACCCCAGAATAGACGAAGATGCAATGTCAAACGAGTCTAATCGCAGAATACTCACCGCTTGCATCAGTCGCATGAAGCACTCCGAACACGGCAACCTTATGCCTATCCCGGTGGATAAAAACGGAAATAGGCTGGCAACCGATAAGTTTGGTAGGGCACTAGAGCAAGAAAAACTTCTTTACGTTTATAGCGATATCGATGGCGAACAAGTAGAAAACGTAAAGCAAAGTTATACCGGAAGAGCCGACCCGATGCCCGATTACGAAGTAATCATTTGTAACAGCGTTTTGGGCTACGCCTATAAGTACGTAGGAGATAAGTGGGTTGATACGTATCGTGGTATTACCGATGAAGATGCTCAAACCCTAGCAAGTGAATATAATGCAAAGATACTCATTGATGCACTAATCACCAAGAACAAGCATCGTGACGAGTTCACCGAAGACCAAGTAAAATCTATAACCGACGACGTTAACCGCATGTGTAAGTGGTATACCGAAGCCGACGACCACATTTTGCTTGCAAACCTACTAAATCTTAACAACAAAAAGCCCGCAAGAATAATCAAAGAACTTTCTAAATATTATCAAACCGAATTAGATGCAGACGGAAAAATAGTTTCCAAGACCCCCCTTAAAGATAAAGCTAACTTCGGTAGCCAATGGAAGCAATTTTGGATTAGACTTGGTAACTACCTAACGCTAAGTGCAACCGGTACCAGTAAGCAAGATTTTGAAGAATCCGTTAAAGCCGGTAATATTACAAACTTTAGCATCGCACTCGTAGAGTTCAAGACCTACAAAGATATGATGCTTCCCGATGGCGATACCACCCAAACCGACGATATGGCGTTTATCCTTAAGCGTGGTGGTATAATGCTTCTCCTTACCGTTGCCGCTTGTGCTTGTGCAATACTAGCAGCACTACTAAGCTCCAAGCTGGCATCCGAATTTAGTGCAATCATAAGAAGTAAGGTATTCGGCAAGGTAGAAACCTTCTCGTTAATCGAATTCGATAGATATTCAACGTCCAGCCTAATAACTCGTTCTACGAACGACGTAAACCAAATACAACAAGTATTCTTGCTCATTTTAAGAACGGGACTAATTGCTCCTATCACCTTGATAGGCGGTATCATTATGTCGGTAGAAAAATCTTTCAAGATGACCGCCGTAATATTCTACGATATTCCCATCTTGGTTATTGCATCCGTAATGGCTGCTAAAGTTGTATATCCGCTATTCCAAACCATACAAAAGAAGGTTGATAAGTTGACGCTCATCACTCGTGAAGGCCTAACCGGTATTCGTGTAGTTCGTGCGTTCAATAAGCAAGAAACGGAAAACGCTCGCTTTAGCGAAGTTAACGATAGCCTAACCAAAACTGCAATTGCAGTTAACAAGTGGTGTGCTGTTCTCGCTCCTTTGATTGCGGTAGTTATGAACTGCTCGATGGTTGGCGTCGTTTGGAGAGCAAGCGTACAAATTGCCAATAATGCCGATATCGACGTAGGCGATATGATGGCCGTTATACAATATATGACGCAAATAATGATGGCTCTCGTTATGCTTGCAACGGTATTCGTCATGTTCCCGAGAGCGACGGCATCGGCACTTCGTATAAACGAAATTTTAGCAACCGAACCAGAACTTAAAGACCCGGAAAATCCGAATAGGGATTATACTTCCGTTGGCTCGGTTAAGTTCGAAAACGTCAACTTTAAGTATTCCGACGAAGCCGAAAACTACATATTGTCTAATATTAACTTCCATGCGGAAAAGGGTAAGGTTACGGCTATAGTAGGTGGTACGGGAAGTGGTAAGAGCTCGGTAATCAATCTCATACCACGCTTCTACGATACTACCGAAGGAAAGATTTTGGTAGACGGCGTAGACGTAAGAGAAATACCGCAAGAAGAACTCCGCTTGAAGATAGGCTTCGTACCGCAAAGAAGCGTATTGTTTAGTGGTACCATAAGAGAAAACCTTTGCTATGGTAAGGAAGATGCAACCGATGCAGAATGCTGGGAAGCTCTCGAAATTGCCCAAAGTGATACCTTCGTAAGAGAAAAAGAAGGACAACTACAAGCTAGAGTAGAGCAAGGCGGCGGAAACTTCTCCGGTGGTCAAAAGCAACGTCTTGC
>JAZNYA010000173.1:0-3319 GCA_045594145.1 Candidatus Stercoripulliclostridium sp.
CCAAGCAAGTCCGGTTACTACACCGACTTCGTCTTCTCTGGCACCCTTAGAGCGTGCAACTACGGGTTCGCCCAAGAAATCCTTGACGTTTTCCTTGCTAACCTTAACCTTGCGAGCACGTGGGTTATCAACAAACTTGCGAGCAACCTTTCTCACTATCTTGTTGATTTGTTTTTCCAGCATTCTTACACCCGCTTCACGAGTATAATAATCTATGATTTCCATAACTGCATCCTTGGAAATGCTTACCCACTTTGCATCTACACCGTTTTGCTCGATGGCTCTGGGAATTAGATACCTTAAGGCAATTTGGAGCTTTTCGGGAGCAGTATATCCCGTCATTTCTATTACTTCCATGCGGTCAAGAAGCGGACGAGATATGGTATCCAACGTGTTAGCGGTGGTTATGAACAATACCTTGCTCAAATCAAAGGGCACTTCCAAGAAGTGGTCACGGAAATTGACGTTTTGAGCAGGGTCTAAAACTTCTAGGAGTGCACTCGCCGGGTCACCCTTATAATCGGATGCCATCTTGTCGATTTCGTCCATAAGGAATATGGGGTTCATGCTTCCTGCAGATTGGATGGAAGTTATAATTCTGCCGGGCATTGCTCCAACGTAAGTCTTTCTGTGTCCACGAATTTCGGCTTCATCACGAACACCGCCAAAACTCAAACGAACGTAGTTCTTGTTCATGGCTCTTGCGATGGACTTTGCAATGGAAGTCTTACCTATTCCCGGGGGACCTACTAAACAAATGATGGGGCTTCTGCCTTCCTTGCTTAACTTTCTTACGGCAAGGGCTTCAATGAGTCTTTCCTTTACTTTCTCTAGTCCGTAATGGTCTTCATCAAGCACCTTCTCTGCAACCTTAAGGTCTTCGTTATCTTCGGTATATATACCCCAAGGTAGCTCTATGATGGTATCAAGATAGTTCTTAAGGAGTGCCATATCCGGACTCGAAGGTGCCGTGCGACGTAATCTTCTTACTTCCCTACGGAACTTTTCTTTGTTTTCTTCCGTCGTCTTTAGGGCATCAATCTTTTGTAGGTATTGGCCTTCTTCATCATCGTCGCCTATCTCTTCGCCAAGAGCACGAATTTGCTCTCTAACGTAATATTCCTTTTGACTTTGCTCCATGGCATCCCTAACTTTTTGGGTTACACGAACGTCAAGTTCCATTGCGTAAACTTCCATTTCCAATGCCTTGCAAAACTCTTTTAGGCGAGTTTCGGTATCTAAAGTCGTGAAGAAGAGATACTTATCTGCGGTTTTTAACCAAATAACAATGGCATCAATATCCGTGTTAACGTGGTCGTAATCGAACCTTACGCCTTGTCCGCTAATGCCCTTTAATATGGTGGAAAAATTCCTAAAAAGTTCTTCTGCCCTTTCAAAATACGTCCTAAGAGTATATTCGTCGCCACGTTCTTCAAAGGGGCATCTTACTACGGACGCACGTGTTACGCCGTCTTCGTCCACTTCGAATCCATAAACGTAGGAACGCATGGTTGCAGTCTTATACATTAAGATTGCACCTTCATCGTCTTCGGGTATGAATATGAATTGCTCGATTTCGGTAATTATACCTACGTCGCCTTCCTTAGCCTTTTCGCCCACTCTTACGGGCACCAGAACGACGCTTTCGCCGGCTTCAACGGCACTGCGTAGTGCCAAAATATCCGCTTCTTCCGTCACTCTAAGCTTTCCGCATTCATACGGAAATACTACTTCTTCTGTTGCAATTACGTTAAGTTTTGCTTCCTTCATTTGTTTCTCTCTAAACAATTTTATCACCGCTAGGGTGATAAAATCGCTGTTAAATTATGGTATTTAGATTGCGTCCGCCACTCTTATTACTTGGGGACTTCCGCCACTCTCTATGGAGTCACGAGTAATTATTATCTTGTTTATACTCTTGTCGCCGGGCACTTCATACATTACTCCAAGTATGGCGTTTTCCACTATCGTGCGTAGACCACGTGCACCGGTCTTTAGCCTTATTGCCTTTTCCGCAATAGCCTTTAGGGCATCGGGAGCAAACTCCAGCTCTACCCCATCCATATCAAGTAGCTTCTTATATTGCTTGGTAAGAGCGTTCTTTGGCTCTTCCAAAATGTTCATAAGTGCCTTTTCATCCAACGGGTCAAGCACCGCTACTACCGGAATTCTACCAACAAACTCCGGTATTAAACCGAATTTGATTAGGTCGTCGGGACGCAGGTCCTTCATTACTTCCGAGTATTCTTCACTGCCCGTTCTAAGCTTGGAATTAAAGCCTATGCCGGACGTATCGTTACGCTTATCGACAATCTTTTCCAGCCCTACAAACGCTCCGCCACATATAAATAATATGTCCGTGGTGTCAATTTGTATCATCTCTTGTTGGGGATGCTTTCTGCCACCTTGGGGCGGTACGCTGGCAACGGTGCTTTCGAGTATCTTTAAGAGTGCTTGTTGTACGCCTTCTCCGGATACGTCACGAGTGATGGATACGTTTTCACTCTTACGGCATATTTTATCTATTTCATCAATATAAATTATGCCCTTTTCCGCTCTCTTGACGTCGCCGTCAGATGCTTGTATTAGCTTCAAAAGTATGTTTTCTACGTCTTCACCAACGTAGCCCGCTTCCGTTAAAGTGGTTGCGTCCGCTATGGCGAAAGGTACGTTTAATATGCCGGCAAGAGTCCTTGCGAGAAGGGTTTTACCGCTTCCCGTAGGTCCCAGCATGAGTATATTGCTCTTTTCCAGCTTGACGTCGGCATACTTTTCACTACCCATTTGGGTTATTCTCTTATAGTGATTATATACCGCAACTGCAAGCGTCTTCTTTGCGTCGTCTTGACCTACGATGTATTCGTCCAAACGTGCCTTGATTTCCTTGGGCGGTATAAGATTTATGCCACCGGCGGTAACCCTAGCACTCTCCTTCTTGAAAAGAAGAGATATCTTTTCGACACATTCCTTGCATATCATAGCACCGTCTTGTCCGGCGTATAATACGTCTACTTCATCTTCGGAACGTCCGCAAAATGAGCAAAAAAGTTGTTCTTCAATAAATTCCATTTACTACCCTACTATTTTCTTGCATAGAATACTTCGTCAACAAGACCATATGCCTTTGCTTCTTCAGCAGACATATAGTTATCACGGTCGGTATCCTTTTCGATTACTTCAACAGGCTTGCCGGTTGCTTCTGCCAAGAACTTGTTGAGCTTTGCCTTGGTCTTTAGGATATGGTCGGCAACAATCTTTATATCACTTGCTTGACCTTGTGCTCCGCCAAGGGGTTGGTGAATCATAACTTCACTGTTGG
>JAZNYA010000174.1:0-33416 GCA_045594145.1 Candidatus Stercoripulliclostridium sp.
CGGTTAAGACATCGCCCTTTCACGGCGGTAACATGGGTTCGATTCCCGTAGGGGTCACCAAGTGGAGGCATAGCTCAGCTGGGAGAGCGCTTGCCTTACAAGCAAGATGTCATAGGTTCAAGTCCTATTGTCTCCACCAAAAAAAGCAAGTCGAAAGACTTGCTTTTCTCTTTGTTTCTCCCGGTTTCTATGTTTAGTTACTTGCTTGATACTATGAACGTCATCCTTTCTTGGATGCTGGCTTTGCCGTGTTCGGTTTTGATGCCACCGTGGTCGGACGTGATGATGATGAGCCAGTCTTCACTTTCATACGTTTCTCTTGCCTTTATTGCGTTTATGGTTTCATAGCCGTAAGAGTCTATTTCTTTGAAGGCTTCTTTATATTTGGGATTATTAAAACTAAAGCCTTTGCCGTGACCTACTGCATCCGTTTGCTCGTATATTACAAACAAGAAGTCACTAGCATCTGCTTTTGCTATTTCCGCCTTAGTTGCATCTAGGCTTGCTTCGTTGTCCTTTACTTTATTGAAGGCAACGTTAAGTCCCCTTTCTTCACAATATTTCTTTTCTTCCAGGTAGGTTGCTTTCTTTCTGCTAAAGTGTCCTGCCCACTTTGTTATGAATCTTGCTCCACTTATTTTTCCTTCTTCCGTCAAACTGGTAAGAAGGGTTTTGGTGGACATATCTTTGGTTATATCGTTCCCCGTTACACCATGTTCGGTTGCCCATTTTCCGGTTAAGATGGAACACCAGCCGGGAGCTGTGGACGTATCTTGCACGTTCTTTTCCGGATAATTTACGCCACCGCAATATCCAAGATTAAGGCTTGCTCCTTCTTCCGTTAACGCCTTAATACCGCTGTTTTCGCTTTGCATTTCTGCCAAGATATCCGCCCTGCATCCATCGTATCCTATGATGATTGCCTTCTTTGACGTCTTACCTTCCGGAAGTGCGGAATTAAAGTGGTCGGTTATCTTGTTGTATATCTCGATTTGGGGTATGGCTGTTTCTATGGTGTTTTCATATCCCACCTTGGCTACGTTTTCCAGATACAACTCTTTGGTGTCGTTAACGTCCCACATATATCTAGTAAAATATAGGCTAAGCGAAGTAGCTAGCACTACTACCAATACCACAGCAGTAATTATGATTTTAAGTTTCATATTCGCCCCCTATTCAATTACTTCTTTTATGAATCCACACGCTCTAGCCATTGCTTTTTTTGCTTCCGGCATCCAAATTTTAAGATGGAAATCGTGGAAGGAGTTAAAGAAATGCGTGCCATGATATCTTTCATATTTTACACCCGCTTCATCAAATCTTGCTAGTAGCTTGCGATTATGCGGATTCGTTACAAAATCTTGGGCTCCTGTAACGACCAACGTCTTTGGGAAAGTCGCATCGATTTTAAGAATCGGATTAAGGTAATCTTTAAACTCACTCTTATCGTAATCCTTTACTCTCTTTATGTTCGCAATACCTTTTAGCATTGCATCCATAACGGGAAAACGCATCCAAAATTCCGTAAAGTCATAAGGTCCGCAAAAGAGCATGGCTCCTTTAAACTTGATGTCCATCGGCTCTACGCCAAACTTTTGTTGCCAATCCGTATCCAAAAGCGTAACGATTGTTACGGCACTAAGGTGGGCTCCGGCGGAATCGCCGGTAATAACTATTTTATCTAAATCGAGTTTGTATTTTTTCGCATTAGCAACCATCCATTTTAGTGCAGAAAAAATATTTTGTACTTCGTCTCGATAGGTATACTTGGGCGTTAAAGCGTAGTTTACGTTAATAACGAAATTTCCATCATCGGCATATTGAATACATACTCCACGACGGAATCTTTTATCGCCAACAATCCAGCCACCGCCATGAATATTAAAAACAACGGGGTACTTACCATTTGCTCCCACTTTATTCTCGTCAAAAAGCAAGTCGAGTTTGCATACTTCCGGCAATCTCTCATCGTATACCACGTCGTTTATTTCCGTAACGCCGGGGTACTTTAAACCGTTTGCTCCCTTATGCTTGATAAGGTCGTCTATATAAAAAACTTTTTCGAGTAGCGACATACTATTTTCCCCTTCTTATCAATTTTACTTGCATTGGACGCAAGAAAAATCTTGCTCTTCCGTTTTTTGTTTTAATTTCCTTTCCAGCCCATACATCAAAGAGCTTTTCTCTTTTTTCAACCTTTATTTGAACAAACTTCGGCAAGCCACCTTTTGCTATGTTAAAGTGGCTTTCATATTCCGTATTACCAACTTTTGCACCCCAAATTTGATATTTGTCGCCACCAAAGACAACTCTGTTTTCGCTGGAATTTTGGTTTATGTTTATTACTTCTTTTTGCTTATAATACTTTAGGTCGCACTCCTTGCTTTCCGGAAGATGTCCACCCATCATAAGCGGTGAACGCATAAACGCCCAAAGAGTAAGCATCACTTGCTTTTCGTTTTCCGTTAGTCTTGTATCTCTTTCTCCACCAAATCCGCCACACTTAAGCAGTCTTCCTATGGGCAACATATCGCAATCCGGGAAGTGTCCTTCTCCAACAAAAGAAACCCACTTCTTTGCTATGGGGAAAATGTCCCTTAGGTGCCTTGTATTATCCCATACGTCATCCTTAATTCTCCAAGCGTTAGCAAATTTCATAAAATGGTCTGCTTCTTCCACAGGGGCACTCTCATGAGATATGGCACCGGGAGAGAGTGATAAGACCATGGGTCTTCCCGTTTTCATTATCGCTTTATGATAGCCTTCTACTTCCTTTCTTCTGCCTAAGGTATATGGACGAGCCGCATCGTCAAGCTTGATATAATCCACTTCCCACTCGGCATACTGCTCGAAGATGGAATCCAAAAACTCTTGCGAACCGGGCTTATCCATATCCATTCCCTTGTTATGATTTAACCAGTCGCAATCTTCCCCGGAAATAACCATATCGGCAGTAATTCCGTTCGTGTTTTTAATGGGCAACTTATACTCTACGGCTTGGCGTGGTATGCCACGCATAAGGTGTATACCGAACTTTAATCCACGTTCGTGGCAGTAGTCGGCAAGATACTTAAAGGAGCCGTTTGCGGATGGGAATTTGCCGGGAGCAGGCACCGGTCTTCCCCACTCGTCCAAACATAGTTCAACGTCAAATTTGCCGTCTTCGAATTTTTGGCTTGGAGCGTTGATTATACCCTTTTGCGGATATGACCAACAAAAATCTACAACACAATATTCCCAACCATATTCCTTCAAATGCTCGGCCACGAAATCAACGTTTTCCTTGAATTCGTTTTCATCAACCGCGTGTCCGAAACAGTCGTAACTATTCCAGCCCATCGGGGGCTTTTTTGCAAAATCGTTTTTGTTCATATCCTATTTTATTTTTATTTTAATAACGTTAACGCTTCTGGGTTTTAGTTCTACGCTCACGCCACCATCAACAGCTATTTCGCAAGACGTAGGAAGTACGTTCTCTTGCGGTTTGTTGCTGTAATCAAGGGTGTTCCTAATTTCATCATCGTTTGAGTAGAGCTCTGTTAAGGCTCCCCTTTCTTCTAGTTCGGCATCCGAAATAGCAAGTTCGAAGCTTACAGGCTCTTTATTAACGTTACATACTTTTGCGTAAATATACTCGTCGTCGGTGGTTACAGAAGTGAACACTCCGTCTTTTTCCGGCTCTTCCACAAAGAGATATTTAGGGCCGTAGTTATTGGAGTATAATTCTTGAACGTGATAGTTAAGAGTCTTTAAAGTATATAGGCTATTAAAGTTGATTAGGTTGTGCTTCCATTGCTCTCCGCCAACTCTGCTAAACAAGGGAGCATAGGAGCTGATTACTACTATATCTGCATTTCTTTCCAGCCCCGTAAGGTATGCACCTTCACTCAGTGCCGAGTAATAATTATTGGGCATAACCCTATCGTTCCAAGGTTGATTTGCCGCATATTCGCCCAGGAAGATTCTATTCCTTTCTCTCGGATAGGTGTCGTACATGTTAGCGTGTTCTATGCACCACTCGGGCGTGCGATAGAAGTGGTCGTCTACTATTACTTCCGGCCATTTACCATCGAAAGCAGACCTTCTTTCTTCATATTGTTCGTGACCAAAGCAATCGAAACCAACAGTCCAAATGACTTCGATTTCCGGATACTTATCCTTTACTGCTTGTCGCATAATATCAAAATTTTTATTGTACGTTTCACCCCAGTTTTCATTTCCTATGCCTATTATTTTTAAATTAAAAGGTTCGGGGTGTCCGGCATCTGCACGAAGCTTTGCCCAAGCACTTTCTTCGGGAGAAGCGTTAGCATACTCTATTAGTGCAAGTATATTATTGAGTCTGCGGTCAAACTCGGGGTCGCCTTCAACGACTTTTTCATCACATCTAGCTTGGCAAGCCAAACCGGCATTAAGTATGGGAAGCGGTTCTGCACCCAGGTCTTCGGAAAGCAAAAAGTACTCATAAAAACCTATTTCGTTGGTTTGCATATAAGACCTGTCCTTTTGTCTTTCACCCCAGCAATTATATTTAGCTCCACGCTTTTCCACGTCACCTACGGTTATCGTCCAATCGAAGCTATTATCCAAAGAAAGTCCTTCTACCAAGCATCCGCCGGGAAAGCGAACAAAGCTCGGCTTCAAGTCACGAAGGGCTTCCACAAGGTCCTTTCTCATCTTCCCACCGCTCCACTTGGGGTCGTCTTTACCCCAGTGGTCTACGTCCCCAAAATACCAGGTGTCTGCATTAAGATTACCGCTTCCGGAAAACTTTGCTACAAACTTACCCATGGTAGTCTTTTGTGCCACGCAAGTTGCACCCACTTTAGTCCAGCCTTCTTTGGCACAAGGAACTTTTATGGTTGCTACCGACGTCAATTTTTCGCCCTTTTCATCTTCTACGTAACACTCGATTATGCCGTTAAAGTTGCCATTTTTGATGAATACGCTAACTTCATAGGTGTGGCCTTCAAATATCCCAACGCCACATTTTTTCGCATTACGTCTTAGGTATCTTCCGCCGTGTTCGGTTGAATCGCCACCGTTGTATCCCAAATTCTTAAGATAGAAATCTCCGCTTACAGCTAGATTCATATAGTAAGGATTAAGTGGAGCTATGGGCGTTTCCTTGCCCAACTTTAGCGAGCCACTGCCGGAAGTAGCCCAGTAACGCAAATGGTCGGTATAATGAATTCTCGTCATAAACCTTCTTCTTGCGTGGAATATTTGATAATACAACCAATAAAAATCACGCTTGAAGTCATAGCAAAAACACTCGCAAGACGGATTGTTAATTTGGTTATTATTTATTCCGCCGTCAATGGAAAAGTTGATATCTTCAAAGAATATACCATATAGACGGGGACTTATTTCCTTATAGTTTTTTAGTGATGCCGTTAATTTCATTTTTCCACCCGTTATTTATTGATTATTTGATGTGAACGAATTCCAATCCGTTTAGCTTTGCATAAAGCTCTACGTCTTTTGCGGTTAGTGCAGTTGATACCACGGTGTGATGTGCACCCCCTGCTTCCAGCCATGCTTTAGCACCCGTCTTGAAATCGGGCTTTAGCTTCCACATAATGCGAGCAACGGGAAGTTTGGGCATGGGTTTGGGTTGCTTTACAAGTTCGATTTCAGCCGTGATTAATCTTAGCCTATCGCCCATATCAACCATACATACGGCTATGCCGTCGCCTTCTTGTCCATCAAAAACAAGTCTTGCAGGGGCATCCTTCCCGCCTATTCCCAAAGGATGTACTTCTATGGTAGGCTTAGTGGAAGCAACGGTCGGACAAACTTCCAGCATATGAGAACCGAGTACCAATTCTTGTCCTTTAACCAAGTCGTAAGTGTAGTCTTCCATGAAGCAAGTGGCTCCCTTTCTTCCTTCTGCCATCTTCTTAAATACAGCTCCAAGGGCGGCTATTTTCCAATCGCCTTCTGCACCAAAGCCATATCCTTCCGCCATAAGTCTTTGTATGGACATACCGAAAAGTTGCTTGAGCCCATGAAGGTCTTGGAAATTTGTGGTTAAAGCAACGTAATCGTTTTTAGCAAGGAAACGCTTTAGGGCTATTTCATATTTTACTTGCTCTTTTACACTCTCTTCGTCTTCGGTGTTAAGAGTATAATGAGTGATTATTTCTTTATATAACGCATCGGTTTCTTCCGCTGTAACCTTGCTTATTTCTTCCACAATATCACCGATGCCATAGTAATCTATTTGCCAGCCGAGTTTAATTTGGGCTTCCACTTTATCACCATCGGTTACCGCAACTTCACGCATATTGTCACCGAAACGACAAACCTTAACCTTCTTGGAATAATCCACGGCAACAGTTACGTCAACCCATTCTTCTATTTCTTTTATTACTTCTTCATCCTTATAGTAACCTGCAACGCTAACTCTTGGAACGCCAAGTCTTGTTAGAACGTAAGCGAATTCTCGGTCGCCGTGAGCAGATTGGTTAAGGTTCATAAAGTCCATATCTATTTCGCCATAGGGGAGTTCTTTGTTAAATTGAGTATGTAGGTGAAGCATTGGTTTTTGGAGTATCTTCATGCCGTTAATCCACATTTTAGCAGGGCTAAAAGTATGACACCAAGCTATCATGCCTACGCACTCGTCGTCATAGTTAATTTCCTTAACGTACTGCGTTGCTTCTTTTTCCGTTTTTACCGTTCCTTTGTAGACAACGTCGACTCTGCCGATTTTATCGTTTAGATATTCGACCATTTTTATGGAGTCTTGTTCTACTTGTTGGAGTGTTTCTTCTCCATATAGGAATTGGCTACCGGTTATGAAATATATTTTCATATTACTCTCCTTTGAGTGTTATTTTTTGCTTTGATATATACGTACATATCACATTTGCCACGGTTAGCAAATGCAAAATACGGTATGACTTTGAGCGTTACGTTTTCACCGTTTTTAATTGCCGGAACTTTGAGCGTGTAAGCATTGAACTGCTCGCTCCATTCTTTTTCTACGTTCTTTTCATCCGAGCTTATTGCGTAATCGGTAAGCGGGGATGAATTATCTATGCTTTCTGCGGCATAAATAATGGGACCATACTTGACGTAGCAAGTTCCTTGGTTTGTTTTAACCCTTTCGTCTGCGGGCAATACTTTGGGCCCACAATGGAACTCTAGTTCCAACGTTTTTTCATTTTTATCTATACTAAAAACAAGATATCCTTCTTCTTGAACACAATCTTCGCTCGCAGTAAAGCCGGTCGCCCACTCGGGATTGCGAACCTTTAAGGTCTTGCCTTCCGCTTCGCTTATACGTACTTTAATTGCGTAATTTTTGGGAAATTGCGTATCCATATCAACTCTTATCTTGCTTTCCCCTACTTCCAATTCCGCCATAGAAGGAATATATTGGTCGACATAAACGGAATTACTATCCGTTGCATAAACGAGCGAGCCCACGCTTGCTATTTGACGTGCGATATTTGGGGGACAACAAGAGCAAGAGAAGTCCTTTTGACGTTCGGAAATAGGATGCCTTATGGCGTTTATTTTTCTCTTTCCATGGTCTACTTCCAAAGGATTTTCATAAAAGAATTTATCGCCGTCCAGGCTGACGCCCGACAACATACCGTTATATAATACTCGTTCGATAAGGTCGGCATAAGTTGCCTTGCGTTCTATTTCTTGTAAGCGTCTGGCAAACATAATCAGCGAAATTGCCGCACAGCTTTCGGTGTACGCTTGTGCGTTAGGTAGCACGAAATCTTTATCAAAACCTTCCGTCAAAGCCTTTGCTCCTATTCCGCCGGTGACGTACATTCTTCTATCAACTATGTTTTCATAAATGCACTTTAGAGCGTAGATGAGCTCTTCATCGTTTTCTATTAACGCTACGTCCGCTGCTCCTGAATATAGATAGCACGCCCTTACGCTATGACCTTCAGCCGTGCGTTGCTCACGAAGGGGTAGAAAATCTTGTCCATAATATCCGTCCAGCCACGGATTAAGACGATTTAGCTTTTTGTTTAAGCCCTTATCTCCTTCTTCCGTACCACGCACGTAAATAAAATATTTTGCCATTTCAAAATATTTTTTCTTGCCGGTGTGCTTATAAAGTTTCACAAGAGCGAGTTCTATTTCGGGGTGTCCCGGACAAGTGAAGCCGGTGTCTTTATCTATAATAAAACGCTTTTCTACGTAATCGCAATATCTTTCCACAACACCAAGAAGAGCATCTTTGCCGGTTGCATTATGGTATGCAATCGCTGCTTCTATAAGGTGTCCAAGGCAGTATAATTCGTGGTCGGGACGATGCTTAAAAATAGCTCCCGGACGAACAGCCAGAAAATGAGCGTTATAATAGCCGTCGGGACGTTGGTTTTTAACGATATTTCCAATTATACCGTCAATGAATTTTTCTACCTTTTCATCTCTTTGTTTGCTAAGTAGAAACGCCCAGGCTTCTATGTACTTAGCCACGTCGCTATCATAAAAAATATGCGGGGCTTTACGCCAAAATTGCCATTTCCTATAGGAACATTCCGTTGCCGCAAAGCGTCTTTTCTTTACGTATTCGTGCTTGATAGACGGAAGACTTACTTCTCTCGTTATTTTTTGTCTATCCAGCCAAAATCCTTCTTTTAATTCTACGTTTTTAAAATCGACGTTTCCCATTATTTCTTTTGCCCGTAATATGCGTTTTTTCCGTGTTTTCTATAATAGTGTTTATCTTGCAAATATTCAGGAGCCGTTTCTGCTTCCTTGTTAAAACGAAGAGTTAAGGCTGCCATCTTGGCAACTTCTTCTAAAATAATGCTGTTTTCCACAGCCTTAAAACAATCTTTTCCCCAAGTAAACGGAGCGTGGTTTCTAATTAATGCGGCAGGACAAGACGTGATGTCCCTTCCGCTTTCTTTAAAATACTCCACGATTACAAGACCGCTGTTTAGTTCGTAATCGTGCTCCACTTCTTCTTTGGTTAATGCTCTCGTAACCGGGATTTCTCCATAGAAGGTGTCTGCGTGAGTGGTGCCGTAGCAAGCTATGCCTTTGCCTGCTTGAGCACTTGCTGTCGCATAAGTAGAATGAGTGTGTACGACGCCACCGATTTCTTCAAATGCGTTATATAACGCAAGGTGCGACTTTAGGTCGGAACTAGGGTTTAGCTCGCCTTCCAAAACGTTGCCTTCCAGGTCGGTTACGACTATGTCTTCTGCCGTCATTTCGTCATACGCCACACCGGACGGCTTTATTGCAACAACCCCGAGAGCTCTATCAATCTCGCTTGCGTTACCCCAAGTTAATATAACCAGTCCTGCTTTAACCAGCTCCTTGTTTGCCTTAAGCACTCTTTCTTTTAGTTCTTGATACTTGCTCATAATCTTCCTTTTAGGCTTCTTTTTATTGATTATTGGTTACCGAATCCGTGATTATCCGGGTCACGATATCTTCTTATTCCATTATGGAGTTTTCTTAATTCTCCTATTTCTTCTTGGCTTAATTCCAGTTCTATTGCCCTAAAGTTTGTTGCCATCCTTTCCTTTTTGGTACTCTTTGGTATGACGGCAATGCCTTCTAGAATATCCCACTTTAATATTACTTCCGCTTCCGTCACGCCATGCTTTTGGGCGATTTCTTTAATTTGCGGTATCATAAGTGCTTCACCACGCATGAACGGGCTCCAAGCTTCTACCAAAATTCCTTCTTTTTTGCAGTAATCAACTAACTCGAACTGCCTAAATTCCGGGTGCAATTCCACTTGGTTTACCATGGGCTTTATTCTTTGGTACTCCTTCATTTCTTCCAAGTGATGCTCTTTAAAATTAGAAACACCTATGGAACGAACCTTTCCTTCTAAGTACGCATCTTCCATTGCCCGCCAAGTTTCTTTTACGTCCTTATGGGGCCAATGTATGAGTAATCCATCTAGGTATTCAAGCCCTAAAAGTCTTAAGGATTTTTCTATTTGTTCCCTGGTTTTTTCGTAGGTATTAACGTTTGTCCATAACTTAGTCGTAACAAAAAGTTGTTCTCTTGGAACGTCCGTTTCCTTGAGTGCAAAGCCTATCTCTCTTTCATTTTCATAAAAAACAGCGGTGTCTATCCTACGATATCCAACGCTTATTGCATCTAAAACTGCTTGCTTTGCATCAAATTCTCCGGTAATTTTATAGGTACCGAACCCCAGCATATCATAGCTTATTCCGTTAGAAAGTTTTGTGGTTATCATGCTCTCTCCGTGCGTGCGTATATAATGCATATCTGTAGTAATTATATAAGAAAACCCCTATTGTGTCAATAGGGGTTTGGGTTGAGCTTTTTATTTTTAACGCTTCTTCTTTTCTTCTTTTCTCTTATCGTTGATAATCTTCATTTCCACTTCCGTAATGAGTTCGCAGTTGTTTTCACGGGCCCAATCAACGCAACCTTGAAGAACCAACTTTAAGAAAACACGTGGAACTTTAACGAGAGTTTTGCATGCTTCTTCGCTAAACTTAATTTTGTCATCCATGCGATTTGCTGCGTACATTACGCCACCCAAATCCGCTTCACGTGCTGCAGGAATTTTTTCCGGAATAGGACGCTTGAAGCGAGTATACCAAAAGTTTGTGGAATCTCTATAGCCATAATCTACGGGAACAGGCGGGAATTCGCTTGCTTTTACGCCGTTTATGATGGAATTATACCATCTTTCCTTCATCAAAATCTTGTCGATTTTTAGTATAAAGTGGCATCCAAACTTAGAAGTAATGCCGTTAAAGTTTCTATACGGGGGCTCTACGCCTTCCAACTGACCAATTCTTGCTTTATCTTCGAAAGCATCTTCCAAAGTATCGTCCCACGTGCATTCAAAAACTTGGAAAGCTTCTTTAACTACTTGCGGACGAGCACCGGATTCGGTAGAAGCCAAGCCGTCTTCAAGCGTAAACGTGCATTTTTCCATCTTTTCTTTGCTGGTTTCGCCGGGGAATCCAAGCCTTACGGTTTCTTTGAAGTAAGAACGCTTATCCGTTATAAAGTTGATGGCACATTTGCCGGTACGCAAAATATTTTGTGCGGTATTGGAGCTGTTACGGCACTCGAGTATCATTGCATAATAATCTTTGCCTGCAATGTAATATGGGAAAACCAAGGAATATGCACCAAGGGAAGTGCTTCCGTCTTCTGCTAGCGTACTCATAAGTACCGTGGGCATGGGATAAAAAGCTGACGTTTGATAAAAATTATCAACGATTCTTAAATCTTTAAAACTGCTCATATTTTTCTCCTTTTTGATTCTTTTTATAAAAAAATCGCCATTGCTAGCGATTTTTAATGAATTCGGGCATAAATCCGTACGTTATTGCGTTTTCTTTTTCCCAAGCTCTAACCATTTCCATATCGGTTGGTATTAGTTCTTTTATGGGAGTGCCATCTATAACGTCGTTATCTTCGCCTACTAATTCTGCTTCCACAACCCTACTGCCGTCTTTGATGGCTTCTTTAACCAAGTCGTGTCCGCCTACTACGTATATGCTTTCATCATACTTGACAACTTTTACGTTTTCTCCGCCAAGTTCTACTCCGGTGGGATATACGTTAGTGGGGGCAAGGAACATGGACTTCTTTCCCGTTGCAAAATACTCTTCCGCTTTCTTCAAAATTATCTTGACTTCTTCTCGTATACTCGTTAAAGACGTATCCAAAATCAAGTCATAATTGGAATATTGGAGCATTTTTGCATTATAAATGGCTTCGTATCTTTCACCTTCTACCTTACGGCGAGCGATGAGTCCACGCATTGCGTCTTCCTTGGATGCGTAACATTCCGCTTTATCTACACGATTGCAAAATACTCTGGTTGCAGCAATATCGGGAGAAACCAAAAGGTGTACTTTAAAGGTGTCTTTTACGAAGTGCCATGCCATACGAGAATCAAAAACGACTTTATTGCCACGTTCTTTTTCTGCGTATTCTACGAGTTTGCCGTCAATAATCGTGTCATACTTGCGGTCGGTGTTGCAAAGTTGGTTTAACTCTAGCGTGCTAATGCCTAATTCTGCAGCGTATGCACGTTGAATTTTTCCGGTGTGGAAAACGTCAAAACCATGCTCTTCTTTCAAGATTTTACAAATCTCACTCTTGCCACTTCCTAGTTGTCCGTTGATGGTTATAAACATATCCTTCCTTTATAGAAATTTGTGTGCCGGCCGGCACACAAATTTTCTAATCATAAATTATTCGTTATCGGTGTTTTCGGTTGCAGGTGCGGTCTTCTCGGTTTCTACTGCAGGAGCAGTTTCTTCGCCTTCTTCGCTTCCTTCTCCAACAAGTTTGGTTTCATCAAGGTCTTCATGGGGGATGATTGCACAAGAAACTATCTTGCCTTCTCCCTTAATTCTCATAACTCTTACGCCCTTGGTTGCACGGCCTATCTTGGAGATTTCATCAACTCTAATTCTAATCATAACACCCGTATCTGCAATGATAATCATATCGTTTTCTTCTTCGGGGTTGATTATCTTCATGTTAACAACGTTACCGGTATTTTCATCAAAGTTACCAGCCTTGATACCCTTACCCGCTCTGCCTTGCAAACGATATTCTTCAAGAGCGGTTCTCTTACCGAAGCCTTTTTCCGTGATGGTAACGACTTCTGCGTTTGCGTCACGAACAACTTCCATATCAACTACTACTTCGCCTTCGTCTAGGGCAATACTCTTAACACCCATTGAACCACGTCCGGTCTTTCTTACGTCTTCTTCGCTGAAGCGGATACACTTACCGGAAGTGCAAGCCATAAGAATTTCGTTTTCGCCGGTGGTGATGTCTGCACTAAGCATTTCGTCTCCGTCGGTTAGCGTGATAGCAATCTTACCGTTAACACGGATTTTTTCAAACTCGGAAAGTGAGCATTTCTTAATTAGACCTTGCTTGGTTGCCATTACTACGTATCCTTCCGAATAATCGTGTACGGGTAGGTATGCAGTAATCTTTTCATCCGCAGAAAGTGGCAATAGGTTAACCATAGCACGTCCTTTGGTAGCCCTTTGTGCTTCTGGCACTTCATATGCCTTTAAGCAATATACTCTTCCCGTATTGCTGAAGAATAGCAAATCATCATGGGAGTGGGTTACGAACATCTTGGTTACGAAGTCTTCTTCCTTGGCCTTATGAGCAGTGATGCCTACGCCACCACGATTTTGTGCTTTGTATTCCTTAACGCCAAGACGCTTGATGTAACCCATATGAGTGGTGGTGATAACAACGTCTTCTTTAGGAATAAGGTCGCCGATGTTGATTTCGCCAAGGTCGTAGCTTAGTTCACTTCTTCTCGGGTCGCCGTACTTATCCTTGATTTCGGTTAGTTCTTCTTTAATGATTTCTCTTACTCTTTCGGGACGAGCAAGGATGTCGGTATAGTCTGCAATAGCAAGTTCAATTTCTGCTAATTCTTCGTTAATCTTTTCTACTTCAAGAGCATTCAAACGAGCAAGTTTCATATCTAGAATTGCGTTTGCTTGCTTTTCGGAAAGTAGGAAGTTTTCCATTAGCTTGGTTCTTGCTTCGGGAGTATCCTTGGACTTACGGATGATGTTAATAACTTCATCGATATTAGCAAGAGCAATTACCAAACCACGCAATAGGTGTGCACGTTCGTTTGCCTTGTTCAAAAGATATCTCGTTCTTCTTACGATAACGTCGTTTTGGTGCTTTACGTATGCTTCCAAGATTTCCTTTAGGTTCATAATCTTAGGAGTGCCGTCATCAAGAGCAAGGAAGGTGATACCGGTGGAAACTTGAAGTTGAGTTTGCTTATACAGGGAGTTAAGAACTACTTGGGGACTTGCATCTCTCTTTAGAACTATAACGATTCTCATGCCGAAACGGTCGGATTCGTCTCTTACGTCGCTTATTCCTTCCAGTTTCTTATCTTTAACTTGGTCTGCGATGCTCTTAATTAGCAAACTCTTGTTAACTTGATAGGGAATTTCCGTTACGATAATGCAGTTTTTACCGCCTATTTCTTCTATGTCGCAACGTGAACGCATGACGACACCGCCCTTACCCGTTCTATATGCTTGCTTAACTGCAGCTCTACCAAGGATGAGTGCTCCGGTAGGATAGTCGGGAGCAGGAATATACTCGATGAGTTCATCGATAGTGATATCGGGATTATCCAATAGAGCAACGGTACCATCGATAACTTCGCCCAAGTTGTGCGGGGGGATGGAAGTTGCCATACCTACTGCTATACCTTCTGCACCGTTAACAAGAAGGTTGGGGAATCTTGCGGGAAGAACGGTGGGTTGCATTAGGGTATCGTCGAAGTTGGGGTAGAAATCTACGGTGTCCTTTTCTAGGTCACGTAGAATTTCGCCGGCTATCTTGGAAAGTCTTGCTTCGGTATACCTTTGTGCTGCAGCGGGGTGGCCGTCAACAGAACCGAAGTTACCTTGTCCGTCTACCAAAGGATTGCGGATGGAGAAATCTTGAGCAAGTCTTACGAGAGCATCGTATACGGATGAGTCGCCGTGGGGGTGATATTTACCAAGAACTTCACCAACGATACGAGCACATTTCTTGTGGGGTTTATCATAAGTGTTGCCTAGGTCGTTCATTGCGAATAGAATTCTTCTATGAACGGGCTTCAAACCATCTCTTACGTCGGGTATAGCACGGCTTACGTTAACTGCCATTGCGTAAGCGATGAACGATTTGCTCATTTCATCGACAAGGGGAGTTTGTATTATCTTGGTTTTACCAAGTATCTCTTTAATCTTATCTAAATCTAATCTTGACTTATTGTTTGCCATACTAAATATCCAACTCCTTTACAAGTTTAGCATTTTGCTCAATGAACGCTCTACGCAATTCGGGAACTTCACCCATCAATAGCGTGAAGATGCTGTCCGCTGCTTCTGCGTCGTCTACGGTTACTTGTAGCAAGGTACGAGTTTCGGGATTCATGGTCGTTTCATAAAGTTGAACGGCGTTCATTTCACCTAGACCTTTGTAGCGTTGCAAATCGTATTTACCGTTTACGGTTTCTTGGTATTCTTTTAGTTCAATATCGGAATAGAGATATTTTTCTTCCTTATTCTTGGTTACCTTATATAGCGGGGGAAGTGCGATATAAACGTGGCCTTGTTCTACCAAGGGACGCATAAAGCGATAGAAGAAGGTAAGAAGAAGTATTCTGATGTGGCTACCATCGACGTCGGCATCCGTCATGCAGATGATGCGGTCGTAACGACGCTTGGAAATATCAAACTCTTCTTTGAAGCCACAACCGAAAGCTTTAATCATAGCCTTGATTTCTTCGTTATCCAGAACACGGTGCATTCTTGCTTTTTCTACGTTCAAAATCTTACCACGAAGGGGAAGAATTGCTTGTATTTGACGGTCACGTCCACTTATAGCGGTACCACCTGCCGAGTCACCTTCTACCAAGAAGATTTCGCAGTTTTCGGGAGTGGTGTCCGAGCAGTCGGCAAGTTTTCCGGGAAGAGACATGCTGTCCATAGCTCCCTTTCTAAAACTTTCACGTGCCTTACGAGCGGCTTCACGGGCTCTTTGCGCGTTGATAGACTTGTTTATTAACTCTTTTGCGACCTTCGGGTTCTCTTCGAAGTATTCGCCTAATTTTTGGCTTACAACACGGTTTACTATGGTACGCATTTCCGCATTGCCGAGCTTAGTCTTGGTTTGACCTTCGAATTGGGGTTCGGGTAGCTTTACGGAAACTATGCAAACAAGACCTTCTCTGCAGTCGTCACCGGAAAGCTTTTCGCTTTCTTTTAGAGTCTTGGAAGATTGACCGTATTCGTTGAAAACTTTCGTCAAACTTGCCTTAAAGCCGTCTAGGTGCATACCACCTTCTTCGGTATTGATGTTGTTTGCGTAAGCGTAAATCTTTTCATCGTAGCTGGTGTTATATTGCATTGCGATTTCTACGATATTGTCGCCTACGGTTTCTTCAATATAGAAGGTTTCCGGGAAAACGGTTTCTCTTCCGGTGTTTAGTTCTTCAACGAAGTGACGAATACCGCCTTCATAACAGAAATCTTCACGTCTTTCTTGACCTTCACGCTTATCTTCTATGCTAATCTTTAAGCCCTTGTTCAAATAAGCAAGTTCACGAAGCCTTACACGCATAAGGTCGTATTGGAAAATGATGGAATCAAAGATTTCATCATCCGGGAAGAAGGTAACTTCCGTACCTGTTTCGGTCGTTTCGCCCACTACTTGTAACGGACGTTGCGGAATACCCCTATTAAATACTTGCTTATGTATCTTGCCATTTTGATATACAACGACTTCCAGCCATTCGGAAAGAGCGTTAACACAAGAAACACCTACGCCGTGTAGACCGCCGGAAATCTTATATCCGCCACCGCCGAATTTACCGCCGGCGTGCAACTTAGTCAAAACAACTTCTACTGCGGATTTGCCTTCCTTAGGTATAATGCCGGTAGGAATACCCCTACCGTTATCTCTAACACGTACTGCACCATCGGGCATGATGGTAACTTCTATTGCCGTACAGTATCCGGCAAGAGCTTCGTCGATAGAGTTGTCAACTACTTCGGTTACAAGGTGATGAAGTCCTTTGATGTCGGTTGTACCGATATACATACCCGGTCTTTTACGGACAGGGTCGAGACCTTCAAGAACTTGTATGTCCTGTGAACCATAACTATGTTCTAATTTTTCGGCCATTTTTTCACTCCTAAAAAATATTGTGCAAAAGTATTATAACACAAAATATAATATATGTATAGTAAATATTAGTAAATAGTATATACTTTTTTGCACGCGCGCACACTGCGTGTCACGCACGCGAGAAGTTTATGAACAATAAAAAAGAGCGTCTTCACGCTCGTGTTTTGTTTGGCTTTACTTTTTCTCTCGTAAGTTAGACGTAATTTCTACCGCAACACCTTGCTGAACCAAGGTCGTAAAAAACTCTCTCTCGAATTCCGTGTTTACGATATTCCTTGTAAAAGTTATGCTCGTGGTTCCATTATAAGTCGCAACGCCTATGTTTACGGGCACTTTTTGGGATGGATTTACGTTAAAAGAAAATCTCTTTACGTATTCTTCCATGCCTTTTGGCAAATTAATGACGCCTACGTTTGAAATTATTAACGTTTGCTTTGTCTTTTTCGTTCCAAGCTTGCCTATCTTTGTTCCTAATTCCTTTAGGAAAAGCGGAGTATATTTCAAAATTTTATTAGTTGCAAAGAGAGCAGAAACGGAAATCTTTTCGGCAAGCTCTTCTTTACTGGAAGTTCCTTCCTTTATATCACGAGAACATATCTTAACGTACTCGTCTAGGTCTAGTGGCGTTGCTCCGGTGTTGACGTAACACTTGGTAAGAGTGGTGAAGTTTCTTACCGTTTCGGACGGGAATATCTTCCTTAAGTTTATGGGTATCATTGCGACTAAATCCACGTTTTCGGAATCCTTAACATAGACTTTGGATATCGAATATAGGGCAAGTCCTGCAATAAGTGCCGTTATTGAACAACCTTTTTCTTTGGCAAGTTTTTTAAGCTCTTCCGTGTTTACGTTGCCTTGTATTACTCCGTAACCCAAGCTCTTAAAGTGCTTCGCTTTTATGCCGAAACAATTCTTACCCGCCATCTTGCCAACAACGTCGCCAAACGGATTAAAACCCTTGTAATATTTGGAAATGCTATCTTCCAACTCGCTCTCCGGCACCGGTTCCCCTACGATTTTTACGTCTTCGGGCGGTGGGAGCGTTTCCCCACATTCATCGAGATAACGATATACCAACGCACGCAAAAACTCTACGCCACCCGTACCATCGCAAAGGCCGTGGAAAAAGTCTACGGATATTCTCTTTTTGTAATATTGAACACGGAAAAGAAAACGTTTGTTTTTTTGTAAATCAATGTTACGCATACAAATGCCGTCGTCCAAGAAAGCTTTTGGCTCTTTGTCGTTATACTCGAAGTAATAACGGAAAAAACCCCTTCTTAACATTACCGCAAAGGTAGGAAATCTCGGCATTATATCTCTTAGTGCCGTCGTCAAGTTTTCTCCGTCGACAAAAGATTTCATTTCCACGGAGAATCTAAATATTGACATGGTAGTTTGCGTTTCACTCATCGGATATATATCCGAAGAATAGTCTAACTTATACCATTTTGGACTTGGCACAAAAGGATAACTCATATGAATATTATAATAAACTTTCGCATATTAGTCAATGAGAAGAATTATAAAGGAGCCTTGATGCAAAATTTACACGAATTAAATTACAACGCTGGCGGAATATCCGTTTTGGGAGTAAAGGAAGTAATAGAATTTAGCGACAAAGAAATTCATCTTTCGTTGCACGAAAGCGGTTTAAAGATTTTCGGCAGAGACTTAAAAATAACCGAAGTCGACTTGGAAAAGGGTATTCTTAAAGCAACCGGCACTTTACTTTCGCTCTCTTACGGCGGTGGCTCGAAAGAAGGCCTATTAAAGAAGCTTTTTAAGTGATTAGGGAAGTTATCCCGGGAGCAGTTGCTCTCGTCGTATTTTCGCTTGCAGGAGCTTTATATGCCCTAGCTTCGTTGTTCCTTTCAAGCTATAGCACTAAAGGTTTTCTGCGTAGCCTATCGTTCTTTTTTCTAGGTCTTCTCGGGGGCTTGTTTTTTATTGCAGTAAGCGAAATTTTTTATGCTAGCGTCGTAACTCCTTATACGGCTTTTTCCTTTGCCGTTGGTTTTGTTTTTGCTCTTGTGCTACAAGACGAACCCGCTAATAAAAAACACACTAAACTACTTCGTAAAAAGGTTTCTTTAAATCACCCTAGAGCTCGACTTAAACGTAAAAATAAAACCCCGAAGAACAAGGCTGTCACTTCGGGGTAAATTAAATTTGGGCTACTTTACTTTTTATTGGTGCTACCGAAACCACCGTTTCGCTCTTCGCTAGCATCATCATCAAACGTAATGCCGTACTCTACGAAAATTCCTTGTGCGAAGGCTTCGCCTGCCTTTACTGAAAGAGATTTTCCTTCGTTAGAAGCATTGGTCATTTTAATTTGTATATGACCTTCGTTGTCGCTAAAATAATAGTCTTGGTCTATTATTCCTACCGTGTTGTTTAGTCCTAGGCGATACTTGAATCCGAGCCCGCTTCTAGGATAAATTTTTAGCACCCATCCTTCTTCCATATATGCTCTTATTCCCGTTGCGATTTTAATGGTTTCGCCGGGATTAAGCGTAAAATCTATGGGTGAATAGAAGTCGTAACCGGCACTTCCTTTAGTTGCCCTTTTCGGTAACGTAACGGTAGCATACTCCGTAGCGGTTGCTACGCCGTTCGAGTCCATAAGAAAGCGGTCTAGCGACACCTTTTCAAAACGTGCTATTCTTTTCATTATAGCTTACTCTCTATCATCTTAATGGAGTAATCAAGGCGTTCTAGGCTCTTTTCTTTGCCTAGTATACCTGCCATTTCTACTGCTCCGCCGGGAGTAACTGCAGCACCCGTCAAGCCAACTCTTACGCTCCAGAGCATTTGACCTTTCTTCATGCCCATAGCTTCGGCTTTTTCTGCAAGTGCAAGAGAAACGTGTTCTTCGTTAAAATCTTCTATTGCTTCCATTGCTTCTTTTGCACCCTTTAGTGCAACAAGGCCCAGAGCGGCATCGGCTTTGAGTTTTTTGTGGTAGAAAAGTTCTAGGTCGTAATCACCGAATTCTTCTATGAAAGCTACCTTATCCAATATATCGGAAAGAACTTCTACACGAGATTGCAAAAGAACGTTCCATTTTTCATAATCATACTTACCTGCGATTACACTCTTATCATACCAGGGTTTTGCGAGAGCGGAAAATCTTTCCGGGCTTAGCTCCTTAATATACAAGGAATTTAGCCACTTCATCTTTGCTTCATCAAAGATAGAGCCGGACTTAGAAATTCCATCTACGTCGAATAGTTCCGTCAAGGTGTCTATGTCCATCTTTTCTATGTCGCTCTTGGGTGCCCAGCCGAGTAGTGCAATATAGTTTACTATTGCTTCAGGCAAATAACCTTTTGCGATAAAGTCTTCGAAGTTAGCATCTCCGTAACGCTTGGAAAGCTTTCTTTGAGCATCCTTCATGATGGGGGGAAGGTGTATATATTTGGGCGGTTCCCAACCGAAACTCTTGTATATAAGGTTATACTTTGGGGTGCTGGAAAGATATTCGTTACCACGAGTTACGTGAGTTATTTGCATTAGATGGTCGTCTACAACGTTTGCAAAGTTATAGGTGGGCATACCGTCGGATTTTAAAAGCACGTTGTCTTCCAGGTCTGCACAATCTACGTCGATTTGACCATAAACCAAGTCTTGATAGGACGTCATGCCACTTTCCGGTATGTTTTGTCTAATAACGTAAGGAACGCCTGCTTTTAGCTTTTCTTCCACTTCTTCTTTGGTGAGCTTTAGGCAGTGTTTATCATATTTGCGGTTGCCGTTTTCATCGGTTAGGGATTCCAAACGTTCCTTATCACAGAAGCAATAGTATGCACCGCCAAGTTCTACCAACTTGTGAGCATACTCTTTGTATATTTCCTTTCTTTCGCTTTGGACGTAAGGACCAAATTCACCGCCGTGTACGGGGCTTTCGTCAATTTTAAAGCCTACGGTATCCATGGTACGATATACCAAGTCGACGGCACCTTCAACAAAACGTTCTCTATCGGTATCTTCAATGCGTAAAATAAATTCGCCCCCATGATGGCGAGCGAAAAGATATGAGTATAGTGCAGTCCTAAGGTTGCCAATATGCATAAAACCGGTAGGACTAGGAGCAAATCTTGTTCTTACTTTCATATTACACCTTTTTATTTAAGAGTAGAAATTAGTTCGTATATTCTTTGTAGGTCTTCCTTGTTGTAGTAGTCGATGCAGATTCTACCCTTGGTATCGTTACCCATAAGCTTAACTTTCGTGCTAAAAATACGTTTCATATCATCAACGAATTCACGCATTTCCAAGGAAAGACGAGATTTTTCTTTTGCACTCATCTTGCGGGGAGCTTTGTCGGGGTTGAGATAGTAGCGAACCTTTACTTCTAGTTCTCTTACGCTCATTTCTCCGTCTGCTGCTTGATATGCAAAATCTATTTGGGTTTCTCTATCGCTAATTGGAATAAGAGCTCTTGCATGGCCTGCACTCAAGCGGTCTTGTGCAACCAAACTCTTAACTTCATCTTCAAGAGAAAGCAAACGAACGATGTTTGCAACGCTACTTCTTGCCTTACCGATTCTGTTTGCGAGTTGTTCTTGGGTGTATCCGTTGAGCTTCATGAGTTCAGCAACGGCTTCCGCTTCTTCTATCGCATTAAGGTTTTCACGTTGTAGGTTTTCAATAAGAGAAATTTCTCTTATCATCCTTTCATCGATTTGTTTTACCATTGCAGGTATGGTATTTAGTCCAACGGCCTTAGCGGCACGATAACGACGTTCACCTGCTACTATCATGTATTTATCGTCACGCTTAACTAGAATAATAGGTGAAATTACGCCTTGTACACGTATGCTGTCTTCCAACTCCCTTTGTTGCTTTTCGCCAAAATACTTACGGGGTTGGTTGGGGTTGGGCTCAATCATATCGAGTTCGATATTGTAAACTTTTTCGCCTTCAACTACTTCAGTAGGTTGAACGGGAAGCACTCTTTCGTCTTCGATATTCGCTAGTAATGCGCTCAATCCTTTACCTATTCTTTTTGCCATTATCCTTCTCCTTTCATCCTAAAGTGGATTACTGATTATTTTTTTATTATGTCTTGGGTATTCTTTGGACGTTACATCCGTTTTTTCTATTATAATAAGGCTTCTTGCTTGTCCTTCAAGCTCATAAATGCGATTTTCTTTTACCTTTCCGCCCAGTGTTTTTATGGCGTTTTTCGCATTTTTTAACTCTTCTTCGCTCTTTCCTTTGTAAGCATACAAGTATCCGCCCTTCTTAATTAGCGGTAGAGTATACTCAACGAGTTTGTTAAGTTCCGTCACGGCTCTTGCCGATACGCTATCGAAACCTTCTCTATCCTTGCTTCTTGCAACGTCTTCTGCACGAAGTTTTACCGCTCTTATTCCGCTAAGACCTAGCTTTTCTATAAGTTTTTCTAGGAAAAGCACCTTTTTTCCGTTACTTTCTACCATGGTAACGTCAATATCCGGGCGAAATATTTTTAGTACTACGGCCGGAAAACCCGCACCACTACCTACGTCCACGTGTCTGGCTCCGCTTGGAATATCGTTTACTGCCCCAAGAGAATCCGCAAAATGCTTTACAATAACTTCATTTTCTTCCGTTATTGCAGTCAAATTGACGTTTTTATTGTATTTTACCAAAAAATCCATATATGTTTTTAAGCTTTGTGCTTGTGCTTCATCACAATCATAACCCAAAGACGTTAATTTTGATATGATTTTTTGGTTGATTTCCATCCCTTTCCCACGCACGCATAATAGTTATAGTAATTATAACACTATATTTAATATCTTGCAAGCGTAAATTTTAAACACTTGATTTAATAAATCAAGGAGTATAAAAAACCCGCAATTTTTTCTTGCGGGTTACGTCTGTTTTAAGCTTTCTTCTTTTTCTTTTCCGGCTCTATAATGGGATGTTCCTTTAAGTATTCCACTCTCTTTTCATACGCCTTCTTTAAGATGAAAATTAGCGGTATGCCTATTACTACCATGAGCAAGCTCCAAAATTGTGAAGGACTCATGCCCGGTACGAATCCGCCACGGTCATCACCACGCCAAAATTCTATGACAAAACGTAGTATTCCGTAGCCTATTAGATATATAGGAAGACCATAAGGATTCTTCTTTTTGAGATAATATATCAAAATTCCTACGAATAATACGAAAAGTCCAATTGCTTCTATGAGATTGGTGGGAACAACCTTTCCTTCTACTCCAACAAAATGCATACCTATGGGACTATCGGTAGGAACGCCGTAACAACATCCTGCAAACACGCAACCAAGTCTACCAAAAGCGTGTCCAAGTAGTAATCCTAGCGGTACAGACGTACAAATATCTATAATTTTTGATTGGAATTTATTACGGAAAATGACGCAAAGTGTTACGAAAGTTATTGCTCCGCCTACAAATCCGCCCAAAAACGTAAGTCCGTTTCCAAAAAGGTCGAATCCTTTGGACGGGTCTTCGATGTAGGAATAAATTGCTTGGAATAGTGCTGCACAAAAGAAACCAACACCGGCCGTAACAACGCCGTTGATGGTGATAAAATCAACGTATTTGCTCTCTAGTTTATCTCTTTTTGCAAGCAACCAGAATACGATAAAGCAAGCAAGAACGCCTACCGCTACGCAAATACCGTATAAAGTTATTACTCCGCCTATTGAATAAGGATACATAACATACTCCTTAACTGGTTTTATTTCTATTTATTATACATCAATGATAATGAAATATCAATATCCACTGATTTTGCTCTTATAGTCCGCTTTTACGCAGATACAATATAAGCACGGTAACGTCTGCAGGCGTTACACCGCTTATACGAGATGCTTGTGCCAGAGTCATGGGGCGATGGTCTAATAGTTTTTGGCGAGCTTCCAACCTTAACCCTTCCACTTGAGAATAATCAAGGTCTTCCGGTAGCTTCTTTTCTTCCATGCGTCTTGCTTCTCTGATTGCCGTTTCTTCCTTCTTTAGATATCCTTCATACTTTAATTCTACCGCAACAAACGACAATGCTTCGGGAGAAAAATCATAGTAGGAAGAATCCACTTCCAAAAGCGTTTCCTTGGTTGCTTTTCCACGCCTTAAAATATCTTCTCCTGCGATACTTCCTTGGGGCAAACTTTCGCCTATTTTACCAAAGGCTTCCGCCACTTCTTCCGTCTTATATCTGGTTTTTAGCTTTTCTCTAATTTGCTCTATTTGGGCAACCTTGGTTTGATATTTGGAATACCTTTCTTCCGTAACAAGTCCTATTTCTTTCCCCTTTTCCGTCAAGCGAACGTCTGCGTTATCTTGCCTTAGATGTAGCCTGTGTTCCGCTCTTGACGTCATCATTCTATAGGGTTCTTCCGTACCTTTTGTAACAAGGTCGTCTATTAAAACTCCTATGTATGCTTCGTCACGTCTTAATGTAAAAGGCTCTAGTCCTTCTATATATCTACTTGCGTTAACACCTGCAATAAGTCCTTGTGCTGCGGCTTCTTCATAGCCTGAACTTCCGTTGATTTGTCCGCCCGCATATAAGCCTTTTATCTTCTTTATACCAAGGGCTGAGTTCAACTCTAGCGGATTTAAGCAATCATATTCTATGGCATATCCATAGCGAGTGATGATTGCATTTTCCAGTCCTTTTACAGAGTGAACCATCTTCTCTTGTATGTCGTACGGCAAGGATGTAGAAAGACCTTGTGCATACATTTCTTCGGTATCCGCACCTTCCGGTTCAATGAATATTTGGTGCCTTTCCTTGTCGGCAAATCTTACTACCTTGGTCTCTATGGAAGGACAATATCTGGGTCCGGTACCCGTTATTTGTCCATTATACATGGGCGCGCGTTCTAAGTTATTAAGTATTATATCGTGCGTGTCTGCGTTCGTATAAGTGAGATAGCATACCTTATCGTTGCGAGTAGCACCATCGGTAAGCATACTGAAAGTGGGAAGACCTTCGTCGCCATTTTGCACTTCCATTTTATCGTAATCTATACTGCTTGAAAGAATTCTGGGCGGTGTTCCGGTTTTAAATCTTCTTATATCCAAACCTAATTTTATTAGGTTTTCCGTAAGTCCTTCGCTTCTCATGAATCCCGCAGGTCCCGTATTTCTCGAATAATCGCCGGTTATAATTCTACTGTTTAGATATACACCGCTCGCTATAACGACGGCTTTTGCCGTATATACGTCGCCCATAGCAGTCTTTATTCCGATAACAGCCCCGTCTTGCACGAGTATTTCCGTAACTTCACTTTCCAAAATAGCAAGATTTTGCGTTTTTTCCATACGCTCTTTCATAAGGCGATGGTATAAATTTTTATCAACTTGTGCACGAAGACTATGAACGGCGGGACCATTTCCAAGGTTGAGCATTCTGGTTTGTAGCGTTGCTTTATCCGCTATTTCACCCATTACTCCACCAAGAGCATCAACTTCTTTTACCAAATGTCCTTTTGCCGTTCCGCCAATATTTGGATTGCACGCCATGAAAGCCACCGCTTCCAAAGAAAGTGTGGTTAAAAGGGTGCTCTTCCCTAGCGTTGCAAGAGCATTTGCGGCTTCTACGCCGGCATGTCCTGCTCCTATAACTATGGCGTCGTAATTCTTTTTCATACTATTTTCCTACGCAGAATTTGCTAAATATCTCATCTACTACGCTTTCGGCTACGTCTTCACCGGTAAGCGATGCAAGTGCTGAATATGCACTCTTTATATCAACCACTATGCAATCGAGCGTCGCTATTTCCAATGCATCTATCGCACTTTCCACCGATGCAAGAGCCTCTCCTACTGCATATATTTGTCTTTCTCTGGTGAGCACGGGGGCTCTAAGGCGTTTCTTTAACTCTAACTTGTCTTCTATAAGAGCAATAAGGGTATCTACGTTTTTGCCCGTCTTTGCTTCAATAACTATGTCTGCAACACGTGGATAAGCCATTATATCGCCTTTGTTTGCCACTCTTAGATGCTTTTTATGTTTGATTTTTTCGTATAATTCTTCTTCTTCCTTTACCATCGGCAAAGAAGTATCACATAAGAAAAGAACCAAATCCGCACCTTCTATCGCACGAGTTGCACGCTCTATACCTATCTTTTCTACCACGTCGCTTGCTTCTCTTATTCCTGCCGTATCCAAAACTTCTACGTTTACTCCATCCAACATAAAAGAGCCTGCGAGTACGTCACGAGTAGTTCCTGCAACGTCGGTAACTATCGCCCTTTCATCCTTTAGTATGGCGTTCATAAGGCTGGATTTTCCTACGTTCGTAAGTCCGCAAAGAGCAATGGATATACCTTCTCTTGCTATTGCGCCCGTTTTCGAACTTTCATATAAGTCTTTGAGCTTTTCTCTTGCATCCATTAGGATATCACGAGTGGGATTAAAGGTGTCTTCAAGAAGCTCTTCGGGATAATCAAGGGCTACTTCTACGTTGGCAGAAGCCGTCAAAAGTAGCGTCTTTATTTCTTCTATGCCCTTGCTTACTTCACCCTTCATCAAGCGATATGCTTGGTTTACTTCGGCTTCCGATTGAGCGTTAATCATATCCGCAAGACCTTCGGCTTCCGCAAGATTCAATTTGCCGTTAAGATATGCTCTCTTGGTGAATTCTCCTGGTAAAGCAGGTCTTGCTCCGTTTTTAACAAGTTCTCTTATGACGCCTTGTATTATTACCTTTCCACCATGCGTGTGTAACTCTACTATATCTTCGCCTGTGTATGATTTAGGCGTCTTGCAATACATGCAAAACGCCCTATCGTTAAAGTTTTTTGTTTGGACTTTACCAAGATACATTTTATTCGGCTCTACGTTTTCGAAACCGTTAGCGGTGAATATTTTCTTGACGATACTGAGCGCATCTTCTCCGCTCATCCTTACTATACCTATTGCTCCCCTTTCCACTTCGGGAGTGGCTAGTGCAACTATAGTGTCTTTCATATTAGAAGGGTTTCTTGCTAGGTGCACCGTAACTCTTGGTCTTGGCGATACCTTTTTTACGGAAAGAAGCGGAAGTGCCGTAGCTTACTTGGGGAGTGGAAATACTGCTTTGATTGTTCTTAACAGGTCTTTCTCTTCTTACGCCTTCTTTGGGCATAATTACTACGTGACGATATCTTCCTTCGCCTTCCGATTCCGTGGTGACGAATTTATCGTTTTGTAAAGCGGTATGAATTACTCTTCTTTCAAAGGGATTCATGGGTTCAAGCTCAACTTTCTTGCCGGTCTTATGGCACTTATGAGCAAGGCGTTCTGCTAGGCGAGTTAGAGTTTCCTTTCTCTTTTCACGATAATCTTCTGCATCGATGGTAACTCTTACGAAATCTACGCCTTCCTTATTTGCAATCCATAAAGATACGTATTGCACTGCATCCAAAACTTCGCCACGATAACCTATAAAGGAGCTTGCTCCTTTGCCGGTAACTTTAACGTTAATTTCCGCTCCGGAACGAGTTATCTCGCCTTCTGCATCTATTCCCATTTGAATAATTAGGTCCTTTATGAAGGCTCTTACTCTTTCTTCTGCACGAGCAAGTAGTTCTTCTTGGACTGCATCTATTACTTTTTCGTCTTCTTCGGAAGATTCGGAAGCAACCACTTGCTCTTCCTTTTCTTCCTTTGGAAGAACGCTTATTTCAACTTGGGCTTTCGTAAAAAGACCGCCCTTGCTTTTGACTTCTACGCTAACTTCTTCCGCACTCAAGCCAAGAGCAAGTAGACCTTTTTCGGTTGCTTCTTCAACCGTCTTGCCTTCGTATATATAGGTATTGTTTTCCATTACTTTCTCCTGATTATTTCTTCTTAACAGTGGTGCTCATAACGTGGTCACGTTCAATGGCATCTTGTTTCTTTTGGACAATGTTCCAAACTAGGTTAAAGATGAAGGAGAACAAACTAGAAACGAACATGTATAATGAAAATGCCGCACTATAGAATAAGCTGAATACCGACATCATTAAAGGCATCATATATTGCATCATCTTTGTTTGAGATTGTTGCATCTTAACTTGTTCTTCGGTTTGTCCTGCTACTTGGGGTTGTTCCGGGGGTTTGATGAGCTTGGAAGAAACTATACTCAATACACCTACGAGAATAGGTAATATTAGATATCCGTTCCATGCCTTCTTGCCTTTTTCGTTAAAGTTATACTCTTCGATTAGGGGCTTCATAACCTTTTCGTAAGTAGTTTTATCTACTTCCGTAATTCCGAGTTTACCCATTCCCGTTCCGGCATAAGTGGATACGTCCGGGATAGGACTCTTCCAAGTATCAGGCATAAAAATGTTGTCGGTTAATAAAAATCTTTCAAGTTCATAGTTCGCAACAACAGCACTTTCTGCACTTTCGGTTGCGATATCAGCTGATTCAATTGCAGTTTTGCCTTCCGATATACTTTGATTATATGCACTTGCATAATTTTCTTCATATACGGTCTTAAGATTGTCGAAAACAACGGAATTATGATACTTTACAGCAGAATTAAATCCGCCAAAAACAACCATAAATACTACTAGCGTTACGATAGTAGGTAGGCATGCTTTAAAAGTGCTGTATTTATACTTTTGATATACTTCACGTTGCTTTACTGCAAGCATATTTCTATCGTTTGCGTATAACTTGTTTACTTTGTCCAACTCCGGCTTCATGATTTCCATTTTCTTGGAGTTTGAACGTGCAATAATCTTTTGCCATACGTCTAACGGTGCAGTAATAAGCTTTAAAATCAAAGTGAAAAGTATAACGGTTACCGCAAAAGCACCGATTACTTCACTATCAATTCCCCATGATAAAACCCATTTATAAAGCACGTTATAAACGAATTTTCCCATTAGGTTTAGTTCTGTAGCAAGGCTCATAATGTCCATTTAGCCGCTCCTTTGAGATTTTCTCTTACGGGGTCGAATCCGCCCCTACGAAAAGGATTACAGCGAAGTATTCTGCGGGCACCCATAAAGCAACCGCATATTACTCCGTATTTTTGAATTGCATCGAGCGTATACATAGAGCACGTAGGCGTATAGATACAGCCCTTTCCCACAAAAGGAGAAAGTATTTTTTTGTATCCTATTATCAAAAACCTACAAATTTTTTTAAACATTAAGGTGTCCCGCTTTTTGCAAAAGGTAACCTATCGCTAGTCCTATTTCTTCAAAAGATGCATCCCTTACCGGTTCTCTGGCAACCACAACGTAGTTATGAGTTCCCTTTAATTTCGGCATATAGGTTGCAAATTGTTCGTAAATCCTTCTTTTTACCAGGTTTCTTACAACGCTTTTACCTATCTTTTTGCTTACGCTTACACCTACTTTATTGTTATGTGCAGGCACGAAATTAAGTACCATTAAAGGGGAGCCAATAGAGTTCCCCTTTTTATAAACATAACTAAAACTTGCGTTTCGCTTAAGCCTATAGGCACTTTGCATATCTATTATGCAGCGAGCTTTGCTCTACCCTTTCTTCTTCTGCGAGAGAGAACTCTGCGACCGTTCTTGGTGCTCATTCTTTGACGGAAACCGTGTACTTTGCTTCTTTGACGTTTTTTGGGTTGGTAAGTTCTTTTCATTGCTATTTTCTCCTATTTCGGTTAATTTTATAACTTACGCGCGTTTTATATTATTAAGAGCGCTATTGCATTATATATTATAACCCGAGCGGTGTCAAGCAATTTTAAAGGGTATCGTTTTATAAACTTCTTTCGCTAAGGAAGGCAAAAATGCCTTTTATCATCTTTTTGCAAAGTTCGTCTCGGTAGGTTGCGTCGAGTAATAATTTTTCATCTTCCGCATTAGACAAAAAGCCACACTCCACTATGCAAGAAGGATAATTTGAACAAGCCAAAATATAATAATCTCCCTTTAACGCTTGGTATTCCTTGTTAACATTCTTTTCGTTAAGTTCGTTCAAGCTTGCTTGCACGGCCTTGGCAAGAGATTGCCCTTCTTGACTTTGTGCGTTAAAAAATACCTGTGCCCCACGCCTGGAAGAATCCGGGAATTTGTTTTGATGAATACTTATAACGACATCCGGCTTTGCTCCGTTTATTATACTCTTTCTCTTTTCGAAGTCGTCTTTCTTAGTACCGCTTTCTCCATTTAAAACACTCTTTCCTTCCCTTGTTAAAACGACGTTTACTCCACGCTCTTCTAACTTAGATTTTAGATTAAAGGCAACCAAAAGATTAATTTCGGATTCCGAAATACCGCTTTCTTTCCCTATAACTCCATTATCACTTCCACCGTGACCTGCGTCTATAACAATGGTGTATTCTTTCCTTGGAGTATAGCAATATAAGGTTCCTATTGCAGTTAAAATTAGCAAAATTACTAAAATTACCAAAGCTATGAATATTAATCTACGTTTATCAACAACCCAAAACATAACGTTCTCCAAATTTTAGCATTTTTGTGCATTATGGTCTCCCTTTACGCCATTTTTCGACTTCTTTTGCAATTTATACACCATACTTATCCACAAGATTATAGCTTTATCCACATAGTTATCCACAATCTATCAACGTGTTCTATTTTATTATATTTTAGGTTGCATTGCGGTTTTTGTAGCGTTTTGAGTTTTTTAGGCGTACAAAAAAAAGGAGCACTTGCTCCCTTTAAAAATTCTTTACTTTCTATTTTTTGCTATTTCTTATTACGTTAATAAAAGTTGAACCGCTAACTATAACGTGCTCTAGTAGCTCTACGCCTATTGTTTCCAAATGATATCCTAAGTTTTTCGTCACGCTTTTATCATTACTGGAAATAACAAGTGAACCATTGGGGTGATTGTGCGTCAGTACAACGTATTTTGCGTGGTATAAAATAGCTCCTTTAGATACTGCAAAGAAATCTACGTTACAATCACTATTAGTCCCATCAGCAATAACCTTTTGCTCTATTATCCTTTGGTTCGCATCAAGATATATGGCTATAACTCGCTCGTTAACACAGTTTTCAAGTAGTTTAACGCAATATTTTCCTAGTTGAGTGGGATCTTTTACTTCTTTAATTCTGTTCTTGGTAGATACTAATTCCGCTTTCGATATAAGTCGCTTATATTGCGGGAAAGTTAAAGCTGCCATTTTAGGCATGCCCGGAATACTCAAAAGTTCTTCTTCGCTAGCATCAAAAAGCCTATCTAAACCACCAAATTCTGCAAGAAGTGTCTTCGCTAAAGGAGAAGTATCCTTCCTAGGAATAAACGGATAAAGCAAAAATTCTACGACTTCATGTGGTGGCAATCCTTCTATACCACGTGAGCGTATTTTATTTCTCATTCTTTCCCTTCTTCCTTCTGCCATGTTACACCTTTTAAATTTTATATATAAAAGATAACATATTTTCGGAAAATAGTGTATAATATTATAAGAAAATTTTCTTAAATTTAAAAAAAGGAAGTATTTATATGAAAGTTTCGTTTGACGATGCCATCAAAAGTCTACAAGACTTAATTAAAATCAACTCCATCCAAGCTCCCGCAAAAGATGGTATGCCCTTTGGAGAAGGTAATAAGAAAGCATTAGATTACTCTCTTAACCTACTAAAAGAGTTCGGATTTGAAACCGTAAACGGCGACTACTACTATGGATACGGAGATATTGGAGATTGCGATTTATCGCTATTTGGGATACTAGCACACTTAGATGTGGTACCCGTTTCTAACACTTGGGAGCACAATCCCTTTGGTGCAGAAATAGAAAACGGATACCTTTACGGTAGGGGCACTCTTGACGACAAAGGTCCTTTTATTGCTGCCCTTTATGCATGTGCTCAGCTACTAGAAGAAGGTCTACAACCCACAAAACGTATTCGCTTTATACTTGGTTGCAACGAAGAAAGTGGTTGGAAATGCATGGATGAATATGCTAAAAGAGAAATTATGCCACAAGAAGGATTTAGTCCCGACGCAGACTTCCCTGTCATAAACTGCGAAAAAGGGGTAGTATATCACTCAGTTAAGTTACCCAAACCCGCATTTTTAATAAATTTAACAAGTGGCGAAAGAGCTAACGTCGTACCGGACAAAGCAACAGCTTCCACTTTTATTTTAGATGGACTAAAAGAAAGAGCTATTTCTTTAGGTGCTGAAGTAATGGAAGAAAACGAACTTCTCCATATTACAACAGCAGGCGTTAGTGCTCACGGCTCCACACCACAAAAAGGCGATAACGCACTAACAAAACTATTTAATATTCTTCGTCCTTACGATGACACTTTAGAAGCTATTTATAATGCTTTTTATTCTAACGACGGCATAGGTCTCAATCTAAATCTAACCGATGAGCGTAGTGGCTCTTTAACAATGAATTTGGGAGTCGCAAAAACCGATGAAAAATCCATAGAAGTAACCGTAGATATAAGATATCCCCTTTCTATTGAAATGGATGAAATTACGGAAATATTTAAATCATACTTTAATAAGTATAACGGCTCCGTAGAACGTGGTGCATACCATCTCCCACTTTACGTAGCAAAAGACGACCCGCTAATTACAGCTCTCCTTGGTGCATATAACGACGTAACAGGAACGGTAGGTGAAGCAATCACTATAGGTGGCGGAACCTATGCAAGAGTTCTTCCAAAGGGAGTTGCCTTCGGTCCAGTTTTCCCTGGTGGAGAATCAAGAGTTCACGGAGATGATGAACGAATTTCACTAAAAGACTTCGCAAAAACAATAGAAATTTACAAAGAAGCAATTAAGAGACTCTGCTTTAATTAAAATATGGCGATTATTTAATAAAATTTGTGCTCCACGTGGAACACTTTCAACATTAAATGTTCTACTCCTTGAATTTTAGTACCTTTTTAGGTGCTATTTTTTTGGCATTTTCTCGACTTTTTGGGCAAAATCTAGCCATTTTTCAACCATTTTTAGTACTCAACGGAATCCCTTCCGAAAATCTTTTACCATTGTTCAACACAAAAATCCGTGAAACATTTATCCCCCTAACCCACTAAGGCCAATTTAAGCAAAGGTATCACAATCTAAACCACTATATCATCACATGGAGCAACCACTAAGATTAATCAATGTTCCACGTTAAACATTTTATTCCCTTCCGGCACTTTTCCGCAACCGGACCAATATACATTTCCCGCCCATTTTCCAGCCATCAAAAGTTCTCTGTATATCCGTTCATCATAAATCATCCTGTTGAGTTCTAGAAAAACCTATATTTTTGACGTTATTTTTCCTTGAGCAAATTCAAGATTTTAAGACAAGTTTTGTGTGATGATTTTTAAATAATATATCAATTGTTTCACATGAAACATAGCAGAACCTATAACGTTTAGAATTATATGTACTTATTAGCATTAACATAGAGTTTGTGTACAATACAATATTTTAAAGAGTTGGTGTACTGTTTCACATGAAACATTTCACGTATATTCAAGCATTTTGTGTATGAAAAGCTTTATTATTAAACGTGATTAATTAAAATTTAACATTTAACGTTAAAAAATTGTAAAATAGGGTGATTTATATATTAAATCGTATATTTTTGTTTATTTATTAACACATTTAATTTAAAAATAGTTAAAATCGCTCGTTTTATAATAAACTATTTAATTTAGTACAATTATTTATTAAAATACTTGTATTTGTTTAATTTATAACAATTGAGCAGTTGTTTTCGCATCAATAATAGACATTTTATCTAAAAGTGCTTATTGTTTAACATTTAACGTTACATTTTTTAAAAAAATTGAGTGTATTTTTATTTTTAACACCGGTAA